>NZ_JAHPXO010000009.1:0-134478 GCF_019041495.1 Parabacteroides sp. MSK.9.14 | reverse complement strand
ACAAAGCTAAATACTCTTGTTTGAAGAACAATGGTAGCATCGCGGAGACGCTTACATAGTTATGATAGATAAATGATAGTTAAAAGCAAGAACTATCATAGAATAACATACTGTTTTACAAGCATATAAATTCATTTATGATAGTATGATAGTTGTTTTGCAAAAAACTAAAAATCCATGCTTACAAAACTTTATTTTGCAGACTTTGGGAAATCTCCTACATTTGCACCATAAATCTGAAATAAAATATGATGCGCATTGATATACTGACCGTACTTCCCGAGATGATCGAAGGAATGGTAAACTGTTCCATTGTGAAACGGGCACAAGACAAAGGTCTGGCTGAAATACATTTACACAATCTGCGGGATTACACGACCAACAAATGGCGGCGTGTGGATGATTATCCTTTCGGGGGTGAAGCCGGCATGGTTATGCAGATCGAACCTATCGACCGGGCCATCTCGGCTTTGAAAAGCGAGAGGGATTATGATGAAGTTATTTACACATCGCCAGATGGGGAAACCTTCAACCAGCCGATGGCAAACAGCATGTCGATGCTGAACAATCTGATCATCCTTTGCGGACATTACAAAGGAATCGACTACCGCATCCGTGAACATCTGATAACAAAGGAAATATCTGTTGGTGATTATGTCCTGACAGGAGGCGAGTTGGCTGCCGCCATCATCACAGATGCCGTCGTACGTCTTATTCCCGGAGCAATCGGCGACGAGCAAAGTGCCCTCTCCGACTCGTTCCAGGATAATTTGCTAGCTCCCCCAGTCTATACCCGGCCTGCCGATTACAACGGCTGGAAAGTTCCCGACGTCCTTCTGTCCGGACACCAACGCAAGATCGAAGAATGGCGTCTCGGACAAGCTCAAGAAAGGACAGCCCGGCTACGCCCCGATTTATTGAAGTAAATTGTCCTACTTCTGCTCTACTACGAAATTATAGATAAACTCATATTCATACGTGTTATTTTCCGCAGTTGCACCATTCACGGGATTGATCTTTTCTTCAATCGTCATGCCTGTGATATAATCGCCGGTCAACGTATAGCGGAATGTATATTCGGCGCAAATATCCGTTGCATCGGAGACATTATACCAATAGGCACGGGTTGGCAGATTCTGATTCATCTTCCCATAGAGCAGGTTCAACGGAGAAATCACATCAAAGCCGACCGGTTGAAATGAATTGACAACTCGGAACGGAAAGTTCTCTGGACGTAATTGAGAATTATATTCATATGTAATCTCTTTCTGTGGCAGATAAGCATAATGCACCGCATTTCCATTTTCCCACGAATAGCGATCCACCTCACCTAGTTCTCTTACCTGATAACCCGAACCGTCCTCATTCGGCCACTGGATAATCTGCGAAACTGATTTCCTTCCGTATTTAATATAATCCGATTGATTTGCTTGTCCTGGTCATAAGTGATATTCGCGTTAAAAAAAGCATTTTCGTTTTTCGTACATGTAACACTCGTCAGCTTGTTCAACTCAGGAATAAACGGCTTATCATCATCTCCACAAGACATAAGACCTGCCACCATCAAAAGCACACTTAAAAATTTCTTCATCTCTCTTTCTTTTTATTATTCGATCTTACAAAAATAGGACATTTGCTAAAATAACGGACGAAGTAACCTATTTTAAGTAATTCTACTTGAAGAAATGCGAGTAAACCATTAGCTTTGCAATATAATTTATCATAATAAATGGCTAATAACAAACATCTTACAATAAGATAAAACGTAAAGCATACAATATCTAAAATTTAATAACATGAGAATGAAACATCTGACGGTAGCAGCACTAACATTATTGCTGTCTGTTTCTTGTAGCCAAAGACAAGAAGATTATCCGTTTCGCAATCCTGATCTCCCTATCGACGAACGCATAGACGACCTCTTGAAACGTCTGACTGCTGAAGAGAAGATCGGCCAAATGATGAATACGACTCCGGCAATCGAACGCCTCGGTATACCCGAATACGATTGGTGGAACGAAGCCTTGCACGGTGTCGCACGTGCCGGAAAAGCGACTGTTTTCCCACAGGCTATCGCGATGGCGGCGACTTTCGACGACGACGCACTGTACGAAACATTTACAATGGTGAGCGATGAAGCTCGCGCCAAATACCATCAGTATCAAAAAAATAAAGAATATGACCGCTACAAAGGCTTGACCTTTTGGACGCCGAATATCAATATCTTCCGTGATCCCCGCTGGGGCCGTGGCATGGAAACCTATGGAGAAGATCCGTACTTGACAGAACGGATGGGGGTTGCCGTAGTGAAAGGCTTGCAGGGAGACGATCCGAAATACTTTAAGACACATGCTTGCGCCAAGCATTATGCAGTCCATAGCGGACCGGAATGGAACCGTCACGAATTTGACGTCACAGTGACGCCCCGTGATTTATGGCAAACCTACCTGCCAGCTTTCGAGGCTTTGGTAAAAAAAGGAAATGTACAGGAAGTCATGTGCGCCTACAATCGCTATCAAGGCAAACCCTGCTGTAGTAGCGACAAACTGCTCATCGACATCCTTCGGAATAGTTGGGGATATGAAAACATCATCCTTTCCGACTGTGGTGCGATCAACGACTTCTGGCAACGGGACGAACGCACGCCTCGCCACGAAACACATCCCGATGCGGAAAGCGCTTCTGCAGATGCTGTCCTGAACGGGACTGACCTGGAATGCGGCAACAGCTATAAAGCTTTGATCAAAGCTTTAAAGGAGGGAAAGATATCCGAAAATGATCTGGATGTCTCCCTACGCCGCCTGCTGAAAGGTCGTTTTGAATTAGGCATGTTCGATCCGGACGAGCGGGTTCCTTATGCTCAAATCCCATACAACGTGGTGGAAAGCCCCGAACATGTGGCACAAGCACTCGAAATGGCGCATAAGAGTATGGTGCTGCTGAAGAACAAGAATAACACACTTCCACTGAGTAAAACGATCCGGAAAATTGCAGTTGTCGGTCCGAATGCCGCCGACTCGACCATGCTTTGGGCGAACTACAACGGCTTCCCGACGCATACCGTAACAATATTGGAAGGTATCCGCAACAAAGTGCCCGATACAGAAGTAATCTACGAATTAGGATGTAATCATGCGGCTGACTTCGTAATCCAAGACTTGGGCAACCACATCACCTCCCCTGCCGGACAGGGATTCGCCTCCGAATTCTACAACAATACGGAATTCAAGGGAGAAGCCGTTTATAAAGGTTTAGCAAGCCAATTACATTATACGACAGGCGGAAACACGCAGTTCGCACCGAATGTAAACCTGACAAACTTCACAGCACGTTTTACCGGCGAGTTTGAAGCACCAGAGACGGAACAGGTTGAGATCAAGTTGTCAGGAAACGACGCCTTCCGCCTCTTTATCGGAGATGAAAAAGTAGCCGAAGTTTGGGAAAACGAATACGGGGCAGAAAAGACGTATATGCTGAATGCGGAAAAAGGAAAGAAATATCCTGTCAAGATCGAATATATGCAACGCACGGGTAGCGCTGACCTTAACTTCCAGATCGGTACGCGTCGACCTGTCGATTATGCCGCCACTGCCGCTAAAGTCAAAGATGCAGATGTGATTGTCTATGTCGGAGGTATTTCGCCTCGCTTGGAAGGTGAAGAAATGCCGGTCAACGTGGAAGGTTTCAAGAAAGGAGACCGCACCAATATCGAGATACCGAAAGTACAACAAGAAATGGTAAAAGCACTGAAAGCAACGGGTAAACCGGTTGTCTACGTGCTTTGTACGGGTAGTGCCCTGGCTTTAAACTGGGAAGATGCCAACATCGACGCCATTCTGAATGCCTGGTATGGCGGACAAGAAGCCGGGACAGCGGTTGCCGACATCCTGTTTGGCGACTACAATCCGTCAGGTCGCTTGCCAGTCACATTCTATAAATCGATCGACCAGTTGCCGGACTTTGAAGATTACAGCATGAAAGGCCGTACCTACCGTTATATGACCGAAACACCACTTTATCCGTTCGGATACGGCTTGAGCTACACGAACTTTGCCTATCGGAATGCGAAGCTGTCTTCTGGCAAGATTACCAAAGACCAATCTGTCACACTGACGTTCGACATTGCCAACACCGGCAAAATGGATGGTGACGAAGTCGCACAAATCTACATCAAAAATCCGAACGATCCGGAAGGGCCGATCAAAGCGCTGAAGGCTTTCTTGCGTGTACACGTAAAAGCTGGCGACAGCCAGGAAGTCAACATCGAGCTGACACCCGAAGCATTCCACTCTTTTAACGACAATACACAAACGATGGAAGTCCGTCCCGGAAAATATCAGATACTTTACGGCGGTTCATCAGACGAAAAAGCCTTAGAGAGATTAGAGTTGACAATCGAATAAAAACAAATGCCGCAGGTCTCCGGATAATCCGGAAAAACCTGCGGCATTCTATCTATTCCATAACCCTATGCATTACGCCTCCTAACCCATAAGGTTAAAGGGCGTAACCCTATGGGTCTTATCCAATATACGTCTCCATAAATTTGGCACCCGGAACCGGTGAAATCGTCACGACATCCGTATCTGCCGGAATCAGGACCGTTTGTCCTTGGTGAATATAAATTTCATTGCCTTTATTGTCACGGATAGAAGCTTTACCCTCCATACAAATATAAACGACGAAAGAATCCAGTTCGGAGAAATCACGAACCATGATCGTATCGACATCCAGCAAATTCGTTGTAAAATACTTGCAGGCTGCAAGCTCTACAGTCGCATTCGTATGTGCTTTGTAATGGGTGCGGTAGTCCGGATACAAGGTATAGTCGATCGCATCCTTTGCCAGTTCGGTATGCAATTCACGCCCTTTGCCATCCGGTCCCTTACGGTCATAATCATATATACGATAGGTGATATTGCTCGTCTGCTGGATTTCAGCAATAAAGCAACCGGCTCCGATAGCGTGTACACGGCCCGCGGGCAGGAAGAATACATCGCCAGGATTCACCTCGTATCGTTGTAACACATCCATGATCGTATTATCCTCGACACGTTTCACGTATTCATCCGCATTGATCTGCTTTGAAAAGCCTGAATATAAGCCGGCACCTTTGGCAGCATTGATCACATACCACATTTCTGTCTTGCCAAAAGAATTATGGCGTTTCTTTGCCAATTCATCATCCGGATGAACCTGAATAGACAAATTATCGCGTGCATCGATAAACTTGATCAACAAAGGGAATATGGAACCAAATTGTTCGACCACCTTTTCCCCTAACAGTTGCTTGCCATATGTACGGATCAGTTCATCTAGCGTTTTACCCTCAAGTGCACCATTATCTACAACAGAATAATTGCCCTCTACATGTGAAAGTTCCCAACTTTCGCCAATACCTTCCTGCACCGGAGTGATGCCCTTAAACGGGCAAATGTCAGAGCCTCCCCAGATAATCTTCTTGAGGATAGGCTTAAATGTCATTGGATATAACATATTTGATTTTTGATTTATCAGATTTATAATTTATGATTTACGCATTGACCACAAATCACAAATTATAAATCACAAATTATTTCGCTTTCTTTACTTTCTTCAATACAACAGCGCTGCGTGCCGGAATGTATAATTTGAGCCATTCTTTTTTCTCTTTTTTATACAATGGATCGAATTGCGTGAAATGATGAATGGTATCATCCGCGAGCCCGAAGCCACCGAATCGGTTAGCATCGGTATTCAGTACCACCTCATATTCACCCTTAGGCACAAGGAAACCGTAATCGGCAAACGATTTTGTCGGATTGAAATTGAATACGAACACCAAGTCTTTTCGCATATAAGCCAAAATCTGATCCCCATCGTTATCCCAAACTTTCTGTATCGGAGTGGACTGGAAGTTCTTCACGCTACGGATCAATTCCAACATTTCACGATCGAAATCGCCTAAGAAATGATATTTCAAATCCATATTATCGACCAAATCCCATTGGCGGCGTGCATACTTATGCGACCAGCCATTTCCTTCACGCGGGAAATCGATCCATTCCGGATGGCCAAATTCATTCCCCATAAAGTTCAGATAACCACCGTTGATGGTGGAGGCCGTGACCAGACGGATCATTTTATGCAAAGCTACACCCCGTTCCACCATAAAATTGTGATCATCTTTCTGCATATGCCAATACATGTCGGCATCGATAAGACGGAAAATGATCGTCTTGTCACCCACCAACGCCTGGTCATGACTTTCCGCATAGCTGATTGTCTTTTCGTCAGCACGGCGGTTCGTCGTCTCCCACCAGATGGAAGAAGGATGCCAGTCTTCGTCTTTCTTTTCCTTGATCGTCTTGATCCAGTAATCGGGGATATTCATTGCCATACGGTAGTCGAAGCCATAACCGCCATCTTCATATTTGGCAGCCAATCCGGGCATTCCGCTTACTTCTTCGGCAATCGTAATCGCATTCTTATTGACTTCGTGGATAAGCTTATTAGCCAACGTCAAATACGCAATAGCATCACCATCCTGATGACCGTTAAAATAATCAGCATAATTACAAAATGCTTCGCCCAGTCCGTGACTGTAATAAAGCATCGAGGTCACGCCATCAAAACGGAAACCGTCGAATTTATACTCGTCCAGCCAGAATTTGCAGTTCGACAACAAAAAATGAAGCACTTCATTCTTTCCATAGTCGAAACAAAGGGAATCCCATGCCGGATGCTCGCGACGGGCACCGCCCAGAAAATATTGCGTGTAAGATCCATCGAAACGTCCGAGGCCTTCTACTTCGTTCTTGACAGCATGACTATGTACGATATCCATAATCACAGCAATCCCCATACTATGAGCCTCGTCTATCAACTGTTTCAGTTCTTCCGGCGTACCAAAACGGGAAGATGCGGCAAAAAAACTGCTGACATGATAACCGAACGAACCATAATAAGGATGTTCCTGGATAGCCATAATCTGAATGGCATTATATCCTTCCTTCGCAATACGGGGCAGCACCATACGACGGAATTCGTCGTAACTGCCGACTTTCTCTTCATTCGAAGCCATACCGATATGACATTCATAAATCAGCAATGGAGAGACATTAGGCTTAAACCGTTTATGCTTGAACACATAAGGTTTCTCCGGATTCCATACTTGCGCGCTGAAAATTTTGGTATTTTCATCCTGAACGACACGCCGTATCCATGCAGGAATACGTTCCCCGCAGCCTCCTTCCCACTCGACTAGGAGTTTGAACAGGTCTTCATGACGCAGCAAACCTTCAGCAAGCGCAATCTCCCAAATGCCATTGCCCAACCGTTGCAACTTATACCGATCGTCCTTCTTCCATTCGTTGAAAGTCCCAATCATATATATAGCAGTAGCATTGGGTGCCCACTCACGAAAAACCCATCCACTCTTTGTCTTATGCAATCCGAAGTAGAGATACCCGGAAGCCATTTCCGACAACGTCTGTCTGCCGTTACCGGTCAGGTTCTTCTCTTTGTTTACCACGTATTGGTACCGTCCTTCTATTGCCTCCTTATAGGGGGCCAGCCAAGGGTCATTCTTTATTAGATTTAGCGACTCCATGATTTTTTGAGATTGGTTTCGCACAAAGATAGAAGAAAAAACTCACATATAAATAAAAAGTCCGTTGCAAATGCATAGGCTTAAATCAATTATCCGAAGAACTCCGTCTGTTCTTGTTCAAAATCAATGTTGACGGCATCTTTTGAAGGGCCTCTTTACGGTGTTCGGATACGTCATTCCAAGTGTTGTAGCCGATCAGCATGAAGTTATAGCTATTGAACAATCCCGGCGTCAGGTCTTTATCCGGTAACAGCTGGGTTTGTGGGATGGACGAGACGAAATCCCAAAGCTCTTTGAGAATTTGATCATGTCCGGGTGTTGTGGTGGACATCTTGGCTACAATACCGACAGAACCGTGAGTCGCTTTCAGCAATGTCCTTGTGTAGTCGAGCAGAAAGAGATCTTCTTCGGAACTGATAACCACCAACGTATTGGTGGCCTTCACGAAATTTCGGTTAATAAATACACCGACGTCGCAATTACTGCGGGCAATAAACATCTTAGTCTTATCTTTCAGCAACGCACCAGGATAAAACCAGGATTCGGGAGCTTTGAAGCGTTTGAAATAACGGTTATAGAAGGAAGTACGGTAACGGGTAGCCGCGATATCGTCCGGCGAGTCGCTCATGGAGATGCCGGAACCGACCAGCAGGAAGTCAAATCCTTCGTTATTGACGATGTCGCAAATATCCTGTCCGGCGTTATTCGAAACCTCATAGCGTGTATGGATGTGCATACCTAATTTTTTGGCTCCATACAAGATCGGTCCGAAACTCACTTCCTCAAAATTATCCGTATGTAACGGATTGACATCGGACCCGACGGTCAGGTGTAGCGCCGTCAAGTCCAGTTTGTTCTTTCCACGGGCAAACATCTGGTGAGCCACATCAAGCATAATCTGTCCATTTCCGGCACGTCCGAATGAAAGGAGAACCTTAAATATCCCGTCGGCCGGTTCCACACAAACCTGATGTTCCTTAATCTTTTCACGTGTCTTGAAACACAATTTAATGAAAGAAACCAACGGGATTGTCATAAAGGTCGTGACCAGGGTCATCAAAACCAACATGACGAAAATAGAAGGCGGCAATATCTTCATCTCATAACCGATCGTCAACACGACCAGCTCCATCAGACCGCGTGTATTCATTAAAGCCCCAATGTAAAAACTGTCTTTCCAGCTTTCACCGACAAAACGAGCGGAAAACAAAGCACCCCCGAACTTACCGATAATAGCCACTACGATGAAGATTCCACACATGACCCAAAGTTCCGGTGTGTTCAGCAGACCGATCTCCGTACGCAGTCCAGTCGAAACGAAAAAAAGCGGCAGGAAGAGCGCCAATGATACGTCTTCCACCTTTTCCGTCATGATCTTGCGGAATTTGATGTTCCCTGGCATGACCACGCCTGCAATAAAGGCGCCGAAAAGAGCATGCAACCCTAATATCTCGGTAAAATAGGAGGATACGATCAGTAACAGGAACATCAGGGCCACCAGTGCTTTGTCAATCACTTCTTTATTATGGTATATATGCCCGATCATCCGTAAGAAAGGACGAACAGCAAGAAACATAAAAAGAATGTACAGAATGGAGAATAATATATTGTAAACGGCACTCAGCATACTACCCGCCTGAGCGATGGCAATCACGACGGCCAACAGGCACCAGGCAGTAATGTCTCCGTTGGCAGCACTTGCCAATGAGATAGTTCCCAAATGTGTTTTGGTCAACCCTTTTTCCTGGATAATCCGGGCTAAAACGGGAAAAGCCGTGATACTCATGGCGATCCCGATAAATAGAGCGAACGACAGGAATGGTGTTCCTTTATGAGCATAAGATCCATAGACATAATAAGCAGTCAGCATACCGAAGAAAAACGGCACGATCGTACTGGTATGGCTGATCAGGATAGTTTCCTTCAATTTTTTACGAACTTCGCCGATATCCAGTTCCATACCGATGGCAAACATGAAAAGGATAAGACCGAATTGGCTTAATATGGTGATATTACCTAATGACTCGAGTGGAAAAAGAAACGCAGATACCCCCGGCAAAAGATGGCCGAGCACAGACGGACCGAGTACGATACCAGCTACGATTTCACCGATGACGGTGGGTTGGCCGATCTTTTGAAACATCCAACCGAACAAGCGGCAGACAATTAATATGGTAATAATTTGCAGAAGAAGGATTCCCATCGACGACTGGATATGGCGAGTAACCGAATCCCAGAACACAAGAAATCCCTCCCCCATAGTTTGGGGAGCATTTTGCATGGTCTGAACGGCTGTTCCGACCTGCTGGCTTTCTCCTTCTTTGACTATGAAATACATGAGTGAGCCAAAGACCAGGATCATCATCAAATAAAAGGCTATGCTTTTTGTTCCTTTACCCATCTGCTATCTCTGATACGGTTTTTTGCAAAAATAGCGAAATGAATTAATATAACTCCTTGTATAAGGAAATATTTTACTGGCGATTTTGTTTTTTTGCAAAAAGCCACTAAAGCTACACGATCCAGATAAGCTTTAGTGGCTTTTATAGTCAAGGTCAGCTATATTTAATTAGTATGTTATTTTTATTCAAACCCTGCATGTACACCTTTGATGGAAAAGGAGTCCGCTTCCCGTTTTTTCTCTCCGGTATACATCCATTCGATAGTGTCTTCGTATGTCTTGCCGTCTTTGCTTGCAACGGTCTTCACAATGTTCTTTCCGTCTGCCAAGGTGACATTGTCTATAATATAATGTACGTCTGTATAACCTTTATGGATACCGGACAACTCTTGGCCGTTCAAGAAAACTTTAGGTTCTCCGATATTAGAATAAACGGTGATAGAAGTGACTTTCTTTTCGCGATCCACATTCCGGCGCTGTGTCAAGTACAAGACAGGATCTTCACTCCAGTTCGCCTTGTACCAGAAATAAGAGTCTTTCTTCGTCTTGCGGTCAAAAGTGACCATGCCCTTCATGTTACGGGCGGGAAGATCGCCGCGATTAGCCAGCGGAGTGGCAAAATCGAAAGTGTTCCACAAATAAGAAGCGACAATATACGGATGCTTGGCGATCACGCTCCACTGGTATTCGTGTGTCTTCGTCTGAAAAGTTTCCGGATAGAAAGGTTTCGTCCAATTCAGTGAATTGTCCAGATATTCGGTCTGATGGACAATGTTGGCGTCGGCTCCATACTCCGTCAGCATCAATTTCTGTTCCGGATAGTTCTTTTCCAAGCCTTCTACCCACGGTTCGATATCCTGCAATTTCTTTTCGTACCAGCCGAAATAACGATTCATTCCCTGTATGTCAGCATTCAAGTTGACCGGATGCTCCATGTGCCCGTAGCCATTTACCGAAACAGTGTAACGGTCGGGGTCTTCCGTCTTCGCAAGATCATGCAAGGATCGGGTCAATTCTTTTGTATATTCGTGCGGATGATAGACTTCGTTATGTAGCCCCCAAACATAGATGGACGGATGGTTGAAGCTCTGGCGGATCAGTTCGCGGAGTTGGTTACGGGCGTTCTCGGCTTCCTGTCCGGAGACACGGTTCACAAAAGGAATCTCCGCCCAAATGATCAATCCTAAGCTGTCACAACGCGAATAGAGGTAATCTGATTGCTGATAATGAGCAAAACGGACGGTTGTCGCACCGATATCCATAATAGTAGCCAGGTCGAAGTCATGATTTTCATTCTTCAACGCACTACCCAGCCCCCACCAGTCCTGATGGCGGGTAACACCGTACATCGGATATTTCTCGCCATTCAGATAGAACCCTTCGCCTGCAACAATCTCGTATTTGCGCAAGCCTAAGGGCTGTACCACTTCATCTATCACTTTCCCATTCCGGATCAGGCGACTCACGATCTTATATAAATAAGGATTCTTCCGCCCTTGCCACAATGTAGGATTCTTGATCTTGAAATCGGCTTCGAACGACTGTACGCCCTGCGGTGTCAGGTCAAACGAGCGGCTCTGGGTTGCTACCAGTTTCCCTTCTTGATCATAAATCGTATTCTGTAAGGTGAGCGGAGCCGGTTGCAACGTTCCATTATCCAACTTCACTTTCACTTTTACATCCGCTTGCTTTTTGGAAACATTCTTCTGGGTGATGTAGACACCGGAAGAAGCACAATCGGTCACGCAGATATTATAAGGCTCTGTCACGATCAACCAAACCGGACGGTACATCCCGCCATAAACGCCGAAAAGCACATGATTGATAGGAATCACGTCCGGACGTGACGCATTGTCGGCTTTCACTATGATCTCGTTATCCGCCCCCGGTTTCAGCGCCGTACCGATCTCGCATGAAAAAGCAGAGTAGGCTCCTTTATGAGTTGTCACAAGAGAACCGTTCACATACACCTCCGCAACAGCTCCCACACCTTCGAAACGCAGGAAGACGCGTTTGTCCTTCAGTTCAGCAGGAAAGAAATAGTGCTTTTTGTAGTAGGCAGGTCCTTCGTAGAATTGGTCATACTGCGTCTGCATATCTTTTGCATTCCACGTGTGAGGAATCTCGACCTCGGTCCATCCACTCTCCCATTTCGGCGCATTAACGGCCAGTTCCTTACCTGCCGGCGCTTTCTTAAATACCCAACCGAAATTAAACGGCTCGACAATCCGGCCTTCGGCCTGCATCACCAAACTGAAACAGACCAGCAACAAGGTTAAACTCAATACTCGTTTATTCATGATGTTTTAATTGATTGAGTTACAAAAATAGGTTTATCAACTTGTTTAACCGTGTAAAATCATCTCAATCCTGTTCAAGATCGTCTCCAAATCACTATCTTTGCGGTATAAAAGATATACAGTCATGCGTCTTTACTCATAAACCATGAAACTACGGATGATAAAAAGATTCTATACCGCATTCACTATATATATTATGGTTATGCTATATGCACCTCCTGTATATAGCATAAATTTCTTCTTCTCCCACCTGGGAGTAGAAGATGGCCTGTCGCAAGTTTCCGTTCTTGATATTTTCCAGGATTCGGACGGTTACATCTGGTTCGGGACGCGCAACGGCGCGAACCGCTACGATGGCTACGAATTCGTTGTCTATCAAAACGAAGTCAACAATAATGCAACATTAACAGACAACTACATTCGGGGATTTGCCGAGGACAACCGGAAGAATATTTGGATCGCAACTTCGAACGGGATCAACTGTATCGATTATAAAACCAAAAAGATAACCCGTTTTTACCCCAAAAGCATCAACAAGGAATGCACCACCAATATCATCAACCGCCTATTAAAACATTCGGACGGGAATGTCTATGCTTTCTGCAACCGATCCGTATTCAAATGCAGTATGAACCAGACGGTCGAAACGGTCTTCCCCGACATAGCAATCCCTTCACCGACCTATTCCGTAGCACAGGCTCCGGACAAGGACATTTATATCGGAACGGAGAGCAACGGCTTGTACATTTATTCCGAAAACTGGAAACTAAAAAAACACGTACCCATCGACGGTATCATTGCAACCATATTACCAGACAACAACGGGGATATATGGCTGGGACTAGACGAAACCGGAATTTGCCTCTTCAACAAAAACAAACAGACCTTTACATGGTTGCACAAGGATAACACCAACCTCAATAACAACTCGATACGCACATTCGTTTCCTACGGCGACAGTTCCATTCTGGTCGGAACATTCCGGGGATTAAACATACTGAATAAAAAAGAACTCACCATCACTCCTGCCAATATCAATATCGCCGGGAAAGGAGGCCTGAGCCACTACTCCATCCACAGCATGCTGATCGACAAAGATCAGACACTCTGGATCGGGACCTATTCAGCAGGAGTCAATTATCATAGTCCCTTTTACAGGCCGGTTTCCTATATCACGCCAAACGAATATGCCGGCATCATCGGCAAAGGTCAACAAGACAAAGACGGGAACATGTGGTTTGCAACAGAAGGTGCAGGATTGTTTTACTATAACCCGGAAAACGGGCGACAACAGCTTTATCCCATCAAACCTCTTCACGAAGGGAATTATGAGATTAATATCATCAAATCGATCCTGATACAAGGAGACTCGATCTTGTGCTCTACCCATTTCGGGTCAGTCTATTTGTTTTCCATTCGGGATAAACAGTATAAAAAGCTATACGACTTCCAGCACAACGACATTTTCTCCCTATACATCGATAAAAGCAAACGGCTCTGGATACCGACAAACAGCAGCCAGAACTTAGTGATGGTCGACAAAGGAAAGCAAACCAACCGGTTCATGGCCAACGGCATTTCCCGCTCTTTCAAATGGGTTACTGTTATCCATGAACTTGAACCAAATCTGTTTTTGTTCGGTACATTGTCTGACAGCCTTTACCTGTACGACATGAAGAAAAAAACCGTCCGCAACCTTTCCACCGAACTGCAACCGGATCCCAAATTCGAAAAGTTGGGAAATATCACGGCCATTACGCAGGACAACGAAGGCTACGTCTGGATTGCGACCAATAAAAACGGCTTATACCGCCTGAACTGGAACCTGAAATTGGCCAAACACTATCAGAAAAAGGACGGGCTGTCCGACAGCTATATTAACTCACTTACAATCGACCAACACCAAAATATCTGGGTAACGACAGGAAAATCCATATATAAACTGAATCGCACAACCGATACTTTCAGTGAAATGAAAATAGCTGATACCCCGGCAATGGAGTTTACACGATTTTCAGGCAACAGCATTTCTGCCGACGGCAGCATCTATTTCCCCGGAGACAAAGGGGTCCTTTTCTTCAATCCGGACAAGATCATGGTGAATCCCAACATTCCGCCAGTAGATATCACTTCCCTGATTGTAAATAATAAAGACGACGTGACTGGAAACATTGAGGACGGGGAGATTACGCTCACTTCCGATCAGAATAACATCACGTTCAGATACACGGCGTTAAACTTTATCCATTCCGAACGGAACCAGTATGCCTACAAGCTGGAAGGAGCCGATCCGGCATGGCACATGGTCGGAAACCGACGGGAGGCTTATTACAGCAACTTGGCTCCCGGCACCTATACATTCCGGATCAAAGCCTCAAACAACGACAACATATGGAATCCCGAAGAAGCAACACTACGCATCACAATCGATCCGCCTTTCTACAAGACTTGGTGGGCTTACCTCTTATACTTTTGTATAATCACATTCGTCATCGTGAGAATCATTCGTCATCAGCACGATAAACACGAACGGGAACGGGAACTTCGCTACAAACAGATGGAGCAGGATAAGGTCAACGAATTGCATGAGGAACGGATGCGTATGTTCACCAATTTCTCACATGAACTGCGTACTCCCCTGACGCTCATCATTAACCCGCTAAACGACCTGATGCAGTACGTATCTTTCTCGCCTGAAATAAAGGAGACACTTCAGTTGATCAAAAAGAATACCGGACGGATGTTGCTTTTAGTCAATAATCTGATGGATATACAAAAATACGAAGCGGGCAAAACAGTCCTACAAAAGACCAGTTTTAATTTTTCCTCCTTTATCCGCGAGATGTATCACTCTTTCGAGAGCGTGGCTGACAACCGGGAGATCCGTTTCGTGTTGGACAACGAGCTACCGGAAACATATAAGGTTTGTTTTGACGAAGCGGAGATCGAAAAGGTATTCTTCAACCTGCTCTCCAATGCCTTCAAATTTACACCTTCGGAAGGACAGGTGACCATCCGTGTCAACACGGTCACACAGGCGGAATGTGAACTGCTCCCCCATTTCCCGGCTCAATACAGCTCCATCCTGATAGAAGCTGGATACCTGTTTATCGAGGTGATAGACACCGGAAAAGGTTTCAGCGAACAGGAAGCAGAAAAGATTTTCGAACCTTTCTATCGTTCACAAGAAGATATACACCGGCAGATTTCCGGTACAGGTATCGGGCTCAGCTTGACACGCTCCATCATTTTGCAGCATAACGGTTGCATCTGGACCGAAAGTTCAGAAACGGAAGGCACCCGCTTTATGTTCCTTCTTCCCGACACCGAAAAACAGGAAGAAGGGAAGAACGAATCTCCCGTCCTATCCAAGTCCGCCGAAATCAGTAAAAAGTTCGATTTGCTGGTCGAAGAGACCCAGAACAAAAATAAGCAGACGGTTTTGCTGGCCGATGACAATCAGGAAGTGCTTCAATATCTGGAACAACAGCTCAGCCTCGATTATATCGTGGTTAAGGCTTTCAATGGCAAAGAGGCATTGGCGATGATTGAGGAGTCATATCCCCATATTGTCATCAGCGACATCATGATGCCAGAAATGAACGGGCTCGAACTTTGTAAACGTATCAAGGAAAACCAGAACTACTGCCATATACCGGTTATCTTGCTTACCGCCAAGTCAATGATATCACAGATCGAGGAAGGCCTAGATGCCGGCGCAGACGACTATATCGTCAAGCCATTCCAGATATCTTTACTCAAAGCCCGTATCCGGAACCTCCTTTCCCTACGCGAGAAAATGAAGACGATGTATGGGGAAACATTTTCCCTCAAACAGTTTGGAGTAGAAGAGCCAAAAGAGCACGATGATTTCCTCACTCGGTATATTGAGATTGTAAAAGCCAATATATCGAATCCCGAACTTGATGTATCAGTCATTTATGAGGCATTGGGAATGAGCCGGACTAACTTTTACAGGAAAGTAAAGACCGTAACCGGACTTTCTCCCATCGAGTTGATTAAAAATATCCGTCTGGAGGCAGGTGCAAAACTTTTAAAGGAATCGGACATGAATATTTCCGAAATAGCCCAGCACATCGGTTTTAGTAGCCGTTCGTATTTCGCCCGCAGCTTCAAGGCTGTCTATGGAATGTCACCGACAGAATATCAGGAAACAAAATCTCAAGACTAAGAATGCATCTATCAAAATTCATCAAAATAAATGTTTTTTAGCACGTTGGTATATTTTTATCCCCTTTTGGAATAAAAATACACGTGCTTGGCTTGCATCTTTCATTCTTTTGACATAAAAAACAAATAGAATCGACAAGTTAATTATTAATTGTTTAATGTGCTAATAAATTATGAAAGGCATGAACAGACAACTACGAGGGAATTTGCCTCCCAATGAAAAGGCAAACGGGAAGAATCGATTTCTTTCCTTATTATTACTCTTTATGGCGTTTATATCCGTACAGGTATATGCGCAGGACGTCAAAGTTTCCGGTACAGTTATCGCGGAAGCTGACAAATTTCCGATTATCGGGGCTAACATTGTTGTAAAGGGTACGACGATCGGTACTGTTACCGATATAGATGGTAATTTCTCCCTTGACGTTCCCCAGAACTCGACAATCGCTATCTCTTACATCGGTTGTGAAACGCAAGAAATCAAGATTACAGGAGCAAAAACATTGAACATTGTTCTAAAAGACAATGCGATCGGTTTGGACGACGTTGTCGTTATCGGTTACGGTTCGCAACGCAAATCAGACTTGACGGGCGGTATCGTGGCTGTTGGCGAAGAAAAACTCCAGATGGTTACGACAAACAATTTGATGGATAAATTGGCCGGACAAATCCCTGGTATGAACGTGACAACCAGCAACGCCAAACCTGGTGAAGACCAGTCTTTGCGTGTCCGCGGTGAAAATTCGTTGAGTGCGGACAATTCTCCGCTGATCGTCATGGACGGTATCCCTTACAGCGGATCTTTAGGTGACATTGATCCGGATATCATCGAGAATATGTCTGTATTGAAAGATGCATCTTCAGCTGCCATTTACGGTTCACGCGGTGCAAACGGCGTAATCCTTGATTCAGACCAAAAAAGGTAAAAAAGGAGCACCAACAGTCTCATATAAAGGACAAGTCGGCATGCAACAAGCACAACATCGTATCGATATGATGAAAGGAGCCGAATATGTAAAATACACACAAGACTACAACCGCATGAAATACGGTTATTCTGGAGATCAACTCGATCCGCTTGTACTTTTGAATCCGAGTGAACGTGCGAACTATCAGAACGGTTCTGAGTTGGACTGGCAAGACATCATGTTCCGTAATGCTTTAACCACCAGTCATCAGATCAGCATTTCCGGAGGGACGGAAGCTACAACCTATATGGCATCAATCTCTCACTTAAGAGAAGATGGCGTTATGGAAAACACAGGTTTAAAACGTACTAACATCGCATTGAACATTACACAGGTTTTAAATAAATGGTTAACTGTCGGAATGGGAACGCAAGCGATCCAAAAAGAATTCGGCGGAGAGCAACCTTATTTGGAGGCTGGGTTGAAAATGAGTCCTTATGGCATTTATAAAGATGAAAATGATCGTTACGTCGACTATCCAATGGACCAAACTTTGTTCTACAATCCAATGGCCAATATTGATGCGACGAACGACAAAACAAATCGTAATGTATTCATTTCAACTTTTGCAGAAATTCAATTCCCGATTGACGGTCTGTCATTCCGTACAAACTTCGGTTACAACTACCGCAATAATTTTGTAGGATCTTATTACGGAAGAAATACTCTTTCGGGTAAAAAGGTGAATGGTTCCGCTTCTATAGAGAATATCCACTATTATGATTACACATGGGAAAATCTCTTGAAATATAATAAGACATTCGGTTTGCATAAAATTGATGCCACCGCCTTGTTCAGTATGCAGGAAACAACCAAAAAGGAAGCAAAAGAATCAGGTGAAAGTTTTGTAAACGACGATTCCGAATACCACAATATGGCTGGTGCCGAGAAAAATAAAGAAATCACATCCAAACTGACAGAAACGGCAATGCTGTCTTATATGTTACGTTTGAACTATTCATACGCCAACAAGTATTTGTTGACACTGACAGGACGTTCCGATGGTTACTCCGCATTTGGAAAGAACAACAAATATGCATTCTTCCCTTCCGTTGCCGCAGCATGGAATATCTCTTCCGAAGAGTTTATGGAAAGCCAGACAAATTATTTGGACATGCTGAAAATCCGTCTTTCATGGGGTTCAAACGGTAACCAGGCCATCAATCCTTATCAGACGCTTGACCGTTTGACACTGACCAACTACATTTGGGGCGACAACGGAACGGTTGTAAACGGAGCTTACCTGCCTACAAACGGTGTTGGGAACCCAAACCTGAGATGGGAAACCTCACGCACGATCAATGCAGGTATCGACTTCAGTTTCTTCAACGGACGTCTTTCCGGTAACATTGACATGTATGTGGTCAACACAAGCGACTTGTTGATGAGCCGTACAGTTCCTTACATGAACGGTTACAAATCCATTATGGACAACGTAGGTAAAACCCGTAACAAGGGTGTTGAAATCGCATTGAACTCCGTCAACTTCCAAAACAATGATTTCCGTTGGACCACAAACGTCAATTTCTCGCTGAACCGCGACAAAATTATTGAACTGCGCGGTGATGGCAAAGACGATATCACAAACAAATGGTTCATCGGAGAACCGCTGCGCGTATTCTACGATTACAATGTCGTTGGGACATGGCAGGAAAACGAAACATATGTTGAAAACGGACATACGATCAGCTGGGATGCCGAAAGCGGCAAGTTCCTGAATGAAGAAGGAAAAGAATACCAAAAAGGCGCTGTCCCCGGTTCTGCTAAACTGGAAGACAAAGACGGAAACGGCTCTATCACAGCCGATGACAAGAAAATCATCGGTTCCAAACTGCCCAGCTTCCTGCTGTCAATGGGTAACCGCTTCGATTACAAAAACATCTACTTCTCTTTCTTGCTGAACGGAGTGTTCGGACAGACAAAAGAATTACATGACTACAACTTCGACCGCTGGATGCCGACATACAACTACATAAGCGGTATGGACTACTGGACACCGGAAAATCCGACAAACGAAATGACATCTCCTGCTTATGTTCCTTACGATAAACATTCATTCTACAAAAAAATGAATTACGTCAATATCAAGAACATCACGATCGGATACACGTTCCCGAAGACAACATTAAGTGCAATTGGAATCAGCTCGCTGAGTATCAATGCAAGTGTCAACAACCTCTATACTTTCAGTAACATCGACAACTGGCTGAACTTAGAAGATAGCGATGCTAACAGAAATGTTCTCGTTACCTACCCGACAGCCCGTTCTTACATGTTTGGATTAAATCTTACTTTCTAACATTATAATATAATTGAATTTGGATATGAAAAATATATTAGCAACTGCCGCTGCTGCATTTTTATTGGTGACATCAACCGGTTGTTCAGGTTTTCTGGATGAAGAGCTAAAAAGCTCGCTATCTCCAGACAATACATACACAAGCAGCTATGGTTTTGAAGTCGGAGTAAACGGGTTGTACGGTTGGGCCCGTTCCGAATTTAACACATGGGGAGGAGCAACAACAAGCCAGGGACAAGCTTGTCCGTACGAATCATTTCAGGTAGCAACAGACATTGTCTACACAGGGCATGGAGACGGTTCATTGGTTCCTTTCGAAAACTTGTCTTATACACCATCCACAACATTTGTCACTTCCTATTGGAACTGGGGATACGGTTTGATCGCCTCTGCCAATGAAATCCTCGAATATTCGGAAGGTAATGTAAATTGGGACAAACCGACCGATAAAGCCTACTATCAGGCTATCGCTCGCTTCTTCCGCGCTTATGCTTATCGGTATCTGGTATATTTGTACGGAGATGTTCCATATGTTGATAAAATTGAAAAAGACTTCCGGATAGACTTTACCCGCACACCGAAAGCGGAAGTTTTAGGCAAGATGATCGAAGACTTGCAGTTTGCAATCGCAAATCTTCCGGAAGATCCCGATAAGGTCGAAGTTGGACAGTTAACAAAATGGGCTGCCCAGCATATGCTTTCGGAAGTATACCTCATGGCAGGCAAGTATGCAGAAGCGGAAGCAGCAGCAAAAGCTGTAATCGATTGCGGTTACTTCCATCTGATGACTTCACGCTTCGGTGCGGAGAAAGACAAAGCCGGAGATCCGTTCTCCGATATGTTCAAAGAATATAACCAGAACCGTACTTCCGGTAATATGGAAAGCATCTGGGTTATGCAACTCGAATACAACACGACCGGAGGCGGCGGAGCAAACGAAGACTGGACAAAACGTGCTTGGGTTCCCAAATACTACAACGAAGACGGCTTTGTGTTGGCAGACTCTTTAGGCGGACGTGGTTTGGCACAGATCGTCCCATTCAAATGGTGGATCGACAGCAACGACTTCTTCGCTTCAAGCGATATTCGTAACTCGGAATATAACATCAAGAGAAACTGGTATTACAACGATGCTTCTTCTGATAAATATGGAAAGAAAGCCGAAATCACAGAAGAGACATGGACAAAATTCACCATATACCCGGCTGTCACGAAATTCTTCTACGGAAAAGCAGAGGATTTGAGCTATGGCGGTAACAATAAAGACCGTATGAAGTTCCGTCTTGCCGAAACATATCTGCTATTGGCTGAAGCACGCTTGATGCAAAACAATGCACAAGGAGCCGCAGACGCGATCAATGTAATACGCAAACGAGCCAATGCACCGGAAATTACAGCTAAAGATGCCACAATTGACTTCCTACTGGACGAACGTATCCGTGAATTGGTTGGTGAAGAGTTACGCCGATTTACGTTGGTTCGTACAGGCAAGCTGGTTGAACGCGTAAAGAAATACAACCCGCACAGCAACACTATGGATGAACATCACACCTTGTGGCCGATCCCGCAGACCATCATCGACTCTAACACAGGAGCCGAATTTCCACAGAATCCGGGATACTAAGCATTTAATAGCTATAAAGTAAAAACACACTTATAGGATGAAAGGGGAAGTTCCAGCCAAAGGGACATCCCCTTTCTTTTTAATAATCATAAAATTTGGTACATTTTTTACTCATTTTGAGATGATATTATTATATCCTGAGCCTTATCTTTCCTATTTTTGATGCAGAATTAAAAGAAACAGAACGAATATCATGAAAACTACAATCAAGTACATCTGTACAGGCCTCTCACTTTGCGCTTGTACCTGTTTAGTGAACAATCTGCCGGCACAGGCCGAAACGACAAATACAGCCGCTGTCAGTGCGACGGAAACGGGCTGGGACCGGCAAAGCATCATGGAAGTTGCCCGGCGGGTGGCGGACTGGCAGATCAAGGATTATCCCGAAAACAAATATGCCAAGAGCGAACCGCGCGGATGGATCGCCGGAGCACTTTATATGGGGATGTTCGACTGGGCGGAACTAAGTGGAGACAATACATATTATGACTGGCTCCGGAAAATCTTCAACCGACAGAGCTGGCAAGTTGCCAACCGGATGTATCATGCCGATGACGTTTGCATCGCACAAACCTACATCGATTTCTATAATAAGGAAAAGAACGAGAATATGCTGAAACCGACTATCGCCCGCGCCGACTGGGTTTTGAACAATCCTTCCAACGGAAGCATGGATCTCGATTACAGCAAAGGCAGCACGATCGAACGCTGGACGTGGTGCGACGCCCTTTTCATGGCGCCCGGAGTCTACACGCGGCTCTACACGCTGACCGGCAACCGTAAATACATGCACTTCGCCGACAGTGAATTCCGTGCTACCTACAATCACCTGTATGATAAAGACGAAGACCTTTTCTATCGCGACAGCCGATACATCGGACAGAAAGAAGCCAACGGCAAGAAGATTTTCTGGGGACGTGGCAACGGTTGGGTAATCGGCGGGCTGGCGGAAATCCTGAAGACGCTGCCGGCGGAAGATACCGAATTCCGTCCTTTCTATCTCGAACTTTATAAAGAGATGTCCGAGCGCCTCGCCGGACTGCAAGGAAAAGACGGTTATTGGCATGCCAGCCTGCTGGACCCGGACAGCTATCCTTCACCCGAAACAAGCGCGACCGGATTTATCGTTTACGGCTTGGCATACGGAATCAACCAGGGGTATCTGCCGGCAGACAAATACCTACCAGTCGTAAAAAAAGGATGGGAAGCACTGACCCGCGCAGTTGAAACGAACGGGAAATTAGGGTGGGTTCAGCCGGTAGGTGCCGATCCTAAAAAGGTGACACGCGACATGACCGAGCTCTATGGTACAGGTGCATTCCTGATGGCTGCATCGGAAATTTACAAATTAGCAGACAAATAAGTCACAACAAGGCTCTTTTTTTCATAAAAGTACCTGCAAAAGCTCTTGAACACCCGGGTAAACCCGCCTTTAACATCCGGATGTCGGGAGGGTAAACACCCGGATGTACAGATAACAAACATCCGGGTGTTCAGCATCAAATCTCACTATCTTGTTGAAAACAAGCGATATGCTTTGTATCTTTTTCTGCCGTATTGGAAAAAGATGGAGTGATAGTAGAGTGATAGATAAAAGTGACATATATCACACAACAAACAGTTGTATATGAATAGTTTATATACGAAGTGTGATAGAGTGATAGAGATTTTGAAAAAATAATAATGATATGAAGCATAAAGTTTGTTTACTCTTCACGTTCCTCTCTCTTTCCGTATCCGGTATTTCCGCAACGAACGGACAAGATTCAATACGCCAAATTCAGCTAAGCGATCTGGAAGTGCAAATCCGATGGGTAAATCCTACTGCCATACGTGCCTATCTGGACGACACAAAAACAGCATTGGGAGGAAAAGCTCCCGCGCTTTACGAAAAACTATCCCGTCTGGAAACACTTCTGCCCGGCGTGCGGCAGGCCTTCTCCGATAAGGTTTCCAGCAACACGGTCGACGAAGTAATTGGCCAAGCTCAAGAAATACTTGCCTTGAAGCGTGAGATCATCCTGGCCAACCCGCTGCTGGACATGGACAAGATCATAGTGGCCCGTTACCGTTTGGGAAACAAGGCCCGTAAGGCGATGGGCCCGTCGATGGGAACTTCGACAGCCAACTACAACTCGCTATTTTCCAACTCGCGTAAAGGCTACGATGCCGAGATCGACCTGCTCACGGGCTTGCGCGGACAAATCGAAAGCAGCCGGATATACAAGCCCGAAGCCGATGTTCCCGTTTCGGACATACAGCTCCACTGGGATGCCGACCGCCTCCTCTTCTCCTCGCTCGACAAGAACCGGAAGTGGCAGATATACGAAATGAACATCGACGGAAGCAACCTTCACCAAAAGATCACCGTTGATGAGCCGGATCTGGAATTCTGCGACGCCAATTACCTGCCGGACGGGAAAGTGGTGGCGACGACCAACATCGGTTACAACGGCGTTCCTTGCGTGCATGGCGACGATGTGGTAGCCAACCTTGTCTCCTTTGACCCCGAGACGCGTGCCTTGCGCCGCCTCACCTTCGACCAGGACGGGAACTGGTCGCCTATCGTGATCCCAAACGGACGCATCATGTACACCCGTTGGGAATATACGGACCTGACACACTATTTCTCCCGTATCGTGATGCACATGAACCCCGACGGGACAGAAAACAAAGCGCTCTACGGCAGCGGCTCCTATTTCCCGAACAGTACGTTCGACATGAAACCGCTCTCCAAGCACAGCAGCCGCTTCATCGGCATCATCTCCGGCCATCACGGGACGGCACGTTCAGGGCGGCTCGTCATCTTCGACCCTGCCAAAAGCCGGAAAGAGGAAAAGGGGATGATACAGGAACTGCCGTTCAAAGACCGCCCGATCGTCCCGATCATCAAGGACGAATTGGTGGAAGGCGTCTGGCCTCAGTTCATGAAGCCGTTCCCGCTTAGCGAAAAGTATTTCCTGGTCGCCTGCAAACCGGCGAAGGAGGCACTTTGGGGAATTTACCTGGTCGACGTTTTCGATAACCTGACACTCATTGCCGAGCAGGAAGGAGAAGGTCTGACCGCTCCCATCCCGCTGGTAAAACGCGAAACACCTCCTGTCATCCCTTCGAAGATCAAGCCGGACAGCAAAGAGGCTACGGTCTTTATCCAGGATATCTACGAAGGAGAAGGTACGCAGGGCGTTCCCCGGGGCACGATCAAGGCACTCCGTATCTTCGCTTATGAGTATGCCTATATCTTAGCTCCTTCCGATCACGATGCACAGGGAATACAGAGTGGATGGGATATCAAACGTATACTCGGAACAGTCCCGGTCGAGGAAGACGGTTCTGCGCTATTCACCATTCCCGCCAACACGCCGATTTCCATTCAGCCATTGGATAAAGACGGGACAGCCATCCAATGGATGCGCAGCTGGCTGACTGGGATGCCGGGCGAGATCGTCTCCTGCGTCGGTTGCCATGAAGATCAGAACAGCATACCCATTCCCAAACGCACGATTGCTTCGGCCAAGCAGGCACGCCGGCTGGAAACACCGGAAGGAGGTGTCCGCCCGTTCACGTTCCGTCTGGAAGTGCAACCGGTACTGGATCGTAACTGCGTCTCTTGCCACAACGGGAAAAATGCCGAACCGGACTTCCGCAAGGATCAGATGGTCACATATAAGAGAGGTATCTTGACGAAAATCAACAAGCAGTACGACCAAAGCTATCTGAACCTGCACCCATACGTGTACCGCCAGGGACCGGAATCAGACATCTATGTCCTCAAGCCGGCCGAGTTTCACGCGAGCAACAGCGAACTGATCCGCATCCTGCAAGCCGGACACCACGGCGTAGAGGTTCCGGAAGAGGACATGCGGACGCTCTATGCCTGGATCGATCTCAACGCGCCTTATTATGGGGCTTTCACCCAAATAGACCTGAAGCCTCAATCTCCCAAAGGTCAGGTGGAACGCCGTATGGAGCTGGCCGAGAAATACAGCGGTGTACAGGTTGACTGGCAAAAAGAGATTGCCGACTACGCCGACTGGCTGAAAGAAAACAAAAAGGCAGACGGCATTACCGGAGCAACGACCGGCGAAACAGTCGAAATAAAGAAGCCGACCAAACCGGTCCGCCCGGTCAAGGTAAAGGGATTCCCGTTCGACACGCAGACGGCGACTGCCCGGCAAGCTGCCAAAGACGAAACGACCCGCCGCCTCACCATCACTCCGGATGTACATATCGACCTGGTATGGATTCCCGCCGGCAGCTTTGTGATGGGTAACAACCGAACTCCCTCCGCTTCGCCAGCATTCAAGGCAAACGTGAAGGAAGGCTTCTGGATGAGCATGACCGAAATCACGAACGAGCAGTTCCGCGCACTTTTCCCGGAACACGACAGCCGGTACATCGGACAGACTTGGAAAGATCATACGACCCCCGGCTATGCAGCCAACCGGCCAAAACAGCCTGTCGTGCGCGTCAGCTGGGACGAAGCGAATGCTTTCTGCCAAAAGATCAGCGAAATATCAGGCAATACAGTTTCTCTGCCTACCGAAACACAATGGGAATGGGCAGCACGCTCGGGAAGCGCAGATGATTTCTGGTTCGGATCGACGGAGAGCGACTTCGGTGCTTTCGAAAACTTGGCAGACAGTACGACTGTCGATCTGGCGGTAACAGGCGTAGATCCGAAACCGATGCGGGCAAACGATCCCATGCGCAAGTTCTGGGATTTCCTACCGAAAATCCTGAACGTAAACGACCACCAACTGATCAGTTGCCCTGTTGCCTCTTACCAGCCCAATCCCTGGGGATTGTACGACATGAACGGGAATGTGGCGGAATGGACAGCCTCCGATTACATTCCTTATCCTTTAAAAGAAAAGGCAAACAAAAAGACTGCTGAGAAGAAAGTTGTACGAGGCGGCTCCTGGCGTGAACGTCCTAAATACTCCACATCGACCGTCCGTAAAGCCTACCTGCCTTGGCAGCGGCCGATGAACGTCGGCTTTAGAATTGTGGTTCTTGACCACGATTCTAAAGCCAATTAACAATTGAGAATTGACAATTAGCTTTCGACACATTTAATTGTCAATTCTCAATTCTTACAACGCTTTTTCCATTGCCTACCCGACTTACTTGTACGCGGACAGGGATGCGCTCTGTCATTTCCTGCACATGCGAGATGACGCCGATCTTGCGTCCCTGCGTCCGCAAACTTTCCAAAGCATCCATCGCCACACGAAGCGTCTCGGCATCCAAAGAACCGAAACCTTCGTCAATGAAAAGGCTTTCAACCCGCATCCGGTTGGATGAGAGGGAAGACAGGCCTAGCGCCAGTGCCAACGAAACAAGGAACGATTCGCCCCCTGAAAGGCTATGGACGGTACGCACCTCATCGCACATATCCCGGTCGATCACCTGCAAGGCAAGCGTTTCGGGAACCCGTTCCAGCCGATAGCGCCTTGTCAATTCACGCAGTTGCACATTGGCATAGTTCAACAGTATATCGAGCGTATATCCTTGCGCTATACGACGGAACTTGGCGCCGTCGGCAGAACCGGCCAGTTCGTTCAGCTTCGCCCAACGTTCGCTTTCCGTACGCCGGACATTCAATTCTTCCTGCAGACCGGAAACTTTCGCCTTGTTCTCCGTCTGAGTACGAAGCCGGAAAGCAAGTTCCGTCTTTTCCTGTGTGTACCGGGACAAGATAACTTCGAGTGGCTCTCCACCCGAAGAATCCAAATAATCAGCTGTCCATTTGTCTAAAGCCGCCTTTCTCCGGAGTAGGTCGGCAGAGGCCTCGGTCAGGTCTTTTGCAATCTGGTCGGCAATGCCGCGTATCTGGTCGGCGATGCCGGATTGCTCAGTCTGGGTGGCCGACAGTTTTTTCAAACGCTCTTTCAGTTCTTCCATTCGTCGGATGTACTCCTGTTCTACGCTATCTGCAGATCGGCCATTCAAAAGTTTCTTTCGTTCTGCCTGCAAAGAGGAAAAAGCGGCACGGTTCTTTTCGTGGAGCTGTCCGGATTCTTCGGCTTGCTTTTCGAGAGAAGGAAGGAAGGAGGCGAGAGATTCGCATTCGGCTTTTTGGGCGCTTTCCTGCCGTTCCAGTTGATGGAGTTTCTCGATATTCTCATGCCACTGACGGGCGAAGTCTGTCAATGTTTTACGGAAAGTTTCCGGATTCTGCAACCAGGCTTTCTGCCACTCACTATTGCCGAACAGCAGGTCGGCAGCCGAAAGGGACTGGGTCAACAGGGTGGATTGCTCTTTTACAATAGCTTCTTCCCTCTCTTGCCGACTGGCAGCGAGTTGTTGCTTACCAGCCATTTCCTTACAGGCGGCCTCGCTATCTGCAAGTTCTTTATGGAGTTGGAGCAACTGCTGTTGCAAACGGGTAAGATGGCGGGTATGAGCGACGTAGGTTTCTTTTTTATTCGATAAATCCTGCAATTGAAGGGTTAGAGCAGAAACAGGAGCGACAGGAACCTGATTTGCAAAAGGATGATGCGTGCTCCCGCAAACCGGACAAGGTTGTCCATCCTGCAACCTGCCGCGTAAATCCTTTATGTTACCGGAAGCCTCCAAGCGTGCCTGTTCGATAAGCAATTGTTCCCGTTCCTGGCGAAGTTTCTCGATCTGTTTGTCCAAAGCCGGTGCATCGACAGCTTTCAGTTCCTCTTCCAGATTCCGGTAATCCGCTTCAGCCCGCTTCAACGCCTGCTGTTTGTTTGCACTGGTCTGTTGCAGGTCGGAAAGTTGTTTATTCAACGCCGCCATCTCCTGCCGGAGCGTTTCGATCGAACGGACAGCCGCCTCCATCCCTGAACGGGTGGCCGATGCTGCATCCAAGTGCAACAACAAAGCTGAAAGTTGCTCCGCAATACGTTCCTTCTTTTTATAACGCTCGCGCCAAGCGGTCAGACGGGCAATCTCCTCCGCTCCCTGTCTCCGGCGGAGGACGGCAGCTTGATATTTCTTTTCGGCCTCTTCTTTCCGAAGCATTACATTTTTCAACTGCTGCTCCGAATGTGACAGGTCACGGATGGCTGTATCCAACTGGATATCCAGTTTACGCGCCTGCAAGATCTCCTGTTGAAGGGATTTGAAACGAGCCTCAGACTGTTGCTGTTCCTCCACTCCCTTTTCGTATTCATGGCGAGCGACCGTCAACAATTCCGTTGCGTGCACCAACTTATCGGCCGCCTCTTTTTGTTGTCTTTGGCGGATGGTTATCTGCTGTTCGATAGAACGGACGGCCTCTTGAAGGGCCTGTTGCTCCGCTTTCGCTTTCTCGACTCGCTGCAGCTCCTTTTCCGTTCCGGCAAGGCGAGTGCGCAAGTCGTTTTCTTCCTCATCCGTCAATAGCTCGATACCCTGTATTCGCGTTTGGATCAAGTCGAAGGCTTCTTTCGCCCGCGCATTCCTTTCAAATATCTGGCGAGAAATGGCGGAATAGAGTTCGGTTCCGGTCAACTTCTCCAACAAGGAAGCTTTTTCTCCCTGCTCGGCTTTCAGGAAAGTGGAAAAATCGTTCTGCGCCAGCAATACGGAACGCGTAAACTGTTCGAAAGTCAAGCCAATCAAATCGATAATACGGGCTTGCAAATCGGAACGCGTCCCTTGCTCTTCCTCCTCCTTGTCGAGGTTATACAGAGCCAAACGCGGATTCTGCAACCGTCCGTTTTCCTTGTCGCGTGCCCGCGCCACCGACCAGCGTGTCCGATAGCGGTGTCCGTTCAAGGCCATGAAATCCACTTCTGCAAAACCGGAGGATGTTCCCCGCCGCAGCAAGAAACGAGGATCGCTCTGCGACAATTGTTCATTACTGACATCCTGAAGCTTGACATTATTTTCTTTCGCCTGGTCGGTACGAGGCGTACGGGCGAACAGAGCTAAGCACATCGTATCCAAAAGGGTGGACTTACCTGCTCCCGTAGGCCCGGAAATAGCAAATATCCCGGCTGAAAGTAATGGCTCCACCGTAAAATCTATTTCAAAATCACCTTCCAACGAGGCCAGGTTACGACCTCGTATCGCTAATATCTTCATAGGGAAACCTCCCGCATTACATCGTTAAACATCTTTTCCAACTCTTCCGGCAAATCTCCCCCGAAACGGTTCGTAAAGGTATGGCGAAGCATATCCAGCGGAGCGATCTTTTGTAAATCCGTATAAGAGAAAGGACGAGAATCTTCCTCTCCCTCCTTTTTCGGATAAGAAGGGATGATGGAAGTCAGGCGTACAGCCTTATCCGCAAGTGCCTCCTCCACCCGATGCCGAAACCCCGGATCTGGCTCCGTCAGCAGTACCTGCACCTCCAGATAAGGCCATAGGCTGCGATCGGCTCCCTCTTCCGCCAACGGTAGGTTGGAAAGCGACAAAAGGACTTCGGCAGGCGACGCCGGTTCCGCCGGAATCCGATGCAGGGCGGTTCGGAGTGGGATGGGCACTGCTTCGAGATCCGACAGGCATCCGTTTTCGAGGGTAAAGGCAACAACCTGATGGTGATAATGCTGTTCGGAGAAAGACATCGGAAGCGGGCTGCCGGCATAGCGTACAGACTCGCGTCCCCCTACCCGTTGCGCCTTGTGGATGTGACCGAGGGCCGTATAGGCCAAGTCCTCATTAAAGGCTTCTACCGATATAGATTCAAGTCCTCCCATGATGGTCCGTTCGCTCCGGTCATCTTCCGACAGTTCAGCACCAGTCGCATGCAAGTGTCCCATCGCAAACAGGGCCTCGCCCGGTTGCCTTTGGCTGTCGGCATAGTCATAGAGCTGGCGATACATTCGGGTAACGCCCTCCACATAGGTATCTTTCCCTTCTTTCGAAGCGGGATAATCTCCCTGACGAAGATAGGGAACAGCCAGACAGATCGCTTCCCGTTTTCCTTCCTTATTATATAAAGGAATCAGAAGCGAATCGAAATCGATCTTGCACAGGTCGGTTCGCGGGACAACCCCTACAATTGACGTATTCAGTTCTTCCAACAGGGGTATCGGCGCCTCCAGACGGGCTGCCGAATCATGATTACCTGCGATAATCACGATCTGCAATTGTGGGTTATGCCGGTTCGCTTCCCGCAAAAAACGGAAAAAACGGCGTTGGGCGGCTGCCGACGGATTGGCAACATCGAAAACATCGCCTGCTATCAGCAAGACATCAGTCTGCCGTAGCGTCAATATATCGATCAACCACGAAAGAAATGCCTCATGTTCCTCATCACGGTCATACCCGAAAAAGGTTTGCCCAAGATGCCAGTCGGCAGTATGGATTATTTTCAATGACATGTTTTTCCAGATTTAATAAATATGAATCTGATCTTATTTTGGGGATAAAGGTAATGAAACAAACGAACAAAGACAATAAGGGGAGCCTGTGTCAAGCGCGGGAACGAGAGAAATAGATGACGAATCAAATTATTGTCCTATCTTTGTGCCGTCAATAAACAGGGGAACTTTATGAATTGGTTACAAGAGGCCTTTTTAGAGCCTACGATGGTGCAGGCAGTCATCATTATTTCACTGGTCTCTGCACTTGGATTGTATTTAGGACGGATCAAGATATTCGGGATCTCACTGGGTATCACATTCGTATTCTTTGCCGGTATCTTTGCCGGGCATTTAGGGATCGTCGTGAATAAGGATATGCTGTATTTTGCTCAAAGTTTCGGCTTGATCCTTTTCGTCTATGCATTAGGGTTGCAGGTTGGTCCCGGTTTCTTCTCTTCGCTGAAGAAGGGAGGGGTAGCTATGAACATGATGGGGTTAGGCGTTATCCTGCTCGGACTCATTATGACAGTCAGTCTGCACTGGGTAACAGGAGTTTCCCTTTCCAATATGGTCGGTTTGCTTTGCGGGGCCGTTACCAACACGCCTGCTTTGGGAGCCGCCCAACAGGCTTTGTTGCAGATAGATCCGGCCAATACCAAAGGGGTGACGGACATGGCTTTGGCGTGTGCCATCGCTTATCCGCTCGGCGTAGTGGGCGTGATCTTGGCGATTATTATCCTGAGAGCCTTGTTTGCCGACAAGAAACAGAAAGACTTAAAGGAACAACGCGACACGACTACCTATGTCGCCGAATTTCATGTAAGCAATCCGGCTATCTACGAAAAGAGCATCAAGGACGTAATGAAGCTGACGGACAAGCATTTCGTTATTTCACGTGTATGGAGAAACGGTAAAGTAAGCATTCCGACTTCGGACACCTTACTTCACGAGCATGACCACCTTTTGATCATCTCCGTTAAATCGGATGTCGAAAATATTAAAGTCCTTTTCGGCGAGCAGGAGAATGTAGATTGGAACAAGGCGGATATCGACTGGAATGCCATTGACAGCCAACTGATCTCGCGCCGCATCGCGGTGACACGCAACCGGGTGAACGGTGTGAAATTAGGCTCTCTCCGCCTTCGCAACCTCTACGGTATCAATATTACGCGTGTGAACCGTGCCGGTATAGACCTGCTGGCCTCTCCCGACCTGCGCCTGCAAATCGGTGACCGGTTGACTATCGTGGGAGAAGCGAATTCGGTAAACACAGTCGGAAAGATTTTAGGGGATGAGATCAAGCGGTTAAACAATCCGAACCTCTTGGCTGTCTTCATTGGTATATCGCTGGGGATGCTGTTAGGAGCATTGCCGATCACGTTACCAGGGATGAGTACGCCAGTCAAATTAGGGATCGCCGGAGGCCCGATCATCGTCGGAATCCTGATGGGCGCATTCGGCCCTCGTTTCCACCTGACAACCTACACGACAATGAGTGCCAACCTGATGCTTCGTCAACTGGGGATCATTATTTATTTAGCGGGATTGGGGATCGATTCGGGTGTACATTTCTTCGAAACGGTTTTTCGGGCAGAAGGATTGCTTTGGATCGGGCTTGGATTTCTGCTGACGATCGTGCCGGTGCTGATCGTCGGTTTCATAGCTTCGCAATTTTTCAAACTCGATTATGCGCACAACGTGGGTATGCTCTGCGGGAGCATGGCAAACCCGATGGCACTGAGCTATGCCAACACGACTGTCGATGGCGACGAACCCTCCGTTTCTTATGCCACCGTCTATCCGCTTTCAATGTTTATCCGCGTGATTTCAGCACAATTGGTGCTGATGTTATTCACCTGATCGATCAGGCTTTGGAACACTTAACCAGCACCTTTTCTCCATCCACCAAGGTGGTTGCAAAGAGATAGACGTGGCCTCCGTCGGTGATCTTCGTCCGCTTACGCAGTTCTTCTACGGAGAGAGGAAAATTACGCACGGTTATATTTGCTTGGGGGATTGTCTTTGATAGTCCTTTACAGAGTTTTCCGGTAAAAGACAGCACTTCATCCACTCGGAATCTGCGACCGGGAAAGTCGGAAACTAAATGGTCCGCTGTATATAGATGGCTGTTCACCTGCAACTTCTTCACTCCCGTCCGGACGGCAATCTGCTTAAATGCGCCGGCTTTTAAAACCGAGGCATTCGGTTCATACAAATATGTACCTACCTGACCGGCAGGAACCAATACGGCGCTACGTTCCTCTTCTAATGTAAAAGAGAAAGATTGCATTCCATCCAGTCCGAAATTGATGCACCGGACTAACGGTTCTCTGCCATCCGCCTCTCGTTCCACCACAAAAAGCAGTTCCTTGCATTCGTTCCTAACCGAAAGGACATGCACGGATGTCGTCCCCGGCAACAGCTCCAAAGTCATTTGTATATCTGCCATCGGCGAAAGCTTTGCAATGACATGCGGGGAACGTTTCAGAAGCGCCGGCAACAGTCCGGGCAGGTTAGGTTCACAATCCTGCAAAGCAAAAACCCGCTTGTTAGATTCTCCTCGGCGTGCAGGATCGATATAGAAAGCATCGACCTCCGGAAGGGTATCAACAACTTGGGCGGCATCAGCATTTATGATCGTTATATTGTTGGCCTCCAAGACAGAAAAATTATGTTTCGCGGCTTCACAATAAACAGGAAAACGTTCTATATAAGTCAAATGTTTCGCCTTGCGGGAAAGAAAATAGCTATCGATTCCCAGTCCTCCCGTCAGGTCGCAAATAGTCCAACTTTCACCAATCAGTTCCTGTTTATAAGCTGCTGTCTGTTCAGATGAACACTGTTCCGCCGCAATCTTAGCCGGAAAAACCAATTGTCCGTTCTCAAACCACGACGGCAACTTCTCCCGGATCTGCCTTCGGACAGCAATCTGATCGACTAAAAAGGGAATATCCATTCCGGGATACTTGGCAGCGGAAAGCAACAGGCGGGTTAAATCGTCTGTTGCATGTTCTTTGATAAACTGTATGTGTGAAGTTGTCAGTTCCATATCGGCACTAAATCAGTGACGACATAGAAAAAGAGGGTGTGTCATGATATTTGGTGGACACATCCTCTTTTCTGCGGAAAGCGAGGGATTCGAACCCCCGGTACAGTTACCCGTACACCGCATTTCGAGTGCGGCCCATTCGACCACTCTGGCAGCTTTCCTTAGGTCGTCGTTTGCGAGTACAAATGTAGGGAAAATTTAAATTCGTTGTCCCCTCAAAAGCATTTTTTTCCAATAAAAAGGGCACTCTCCTAAAAGAATGCCCTTCCTTTGTTAACGAATTTGCGAATTATTTGAAATAACGGTTGTATAAACCTTCAAATCCTTTACCGTGGCGAGCTTCGTCCTTACACATTTCGTGAACTGTGTCGTGGATAGCATCCAAGTTTAATTGTTTTGCACGAGTGGCAATACGTTTCTTATCTTCGCAAGCACCGCATTCAGCGTCTTTACGTTTCTCCAAGTTTGTTTTTGTGTCCCAAACAACATCACCCAGCAGTTCGGCAAACTTAGCAGCGTGTTCAGCTTCTTCCCAAGCATAGCGTTTGAATGCTTCTGCTACTTCAGGATAACCTTCACGGTCAGCTTGGCGACTCATAGCCAGATACATACCGACTTCAGTACATTCACCCATGAAATGCGCGTTCAAATCTTTAATCATTTCTTCATCACAACCTTTAGCAACACCGATCACATGTTCATCGGCAAAAGTCAATGCACCGGTAGTTTCTACCATTTCTTTAAATTTACTCTTCGGCTGCTTGCATTGAGGACAGAATTCAGGAGCTTCATCACCTTCGTGTACATAACCGCATACTGTGCAAATCCATTTCTTTTTCATCTTTGTAAATTTTTATTGGTTGTATAATCTAAAATAGTTGTAACACTCGTTATTTGTTCTTTGCAAATGTAGGGAAACATTCTAAAACAAGCCCTACAAAAACTCATAAATTTATTCTATCTGTTAATTGATAAAAACTATGAAACCTATCCTTTACGGCCCATGTTATATTAAAAAACTTTCATAAATATGGACACTTCAAAGATTATCAGCCTACTGGGCGAACAAAGCGAATTCCTGTTGGGACACACTTGTAAAACGATCGATAAATCACTTATACACATTCCTTCACCGTCTGTCATCGACAGTATATGGATCGGCTCGGATAGAAATATCCAAACATTAAACAACCTGCAACGCCTGTTAGGAAGCGGACGGTTGGCAAATACGGGATACGTCTCAATACTGCCTGTGGACCAAGATATCGAACATACGGCGGGAGCTTCCTTCGCTCCGAACCCGATCTATTTCGATCCGGAAAACATCGTCAGGTTGGCTATTGAAGGAGGATGTAACGGAGTAGCCTCTACGTTCGGAATCTTAGGTTCCATAGCACGTAAATATGCGCATAAGATACCGTTTGTGGTCAAACTGAATCATAACGAATTACTGACTTATCCCAATTCATACAACCAGATCATGTTCGGCTCCGTAAAAGAAGCCTGGGACATGGGAGCTGCAGCCGTAGGCGCTACCATCTACTTCGGTTCGGAAGAAAGTAGAAGACAGTTGGTCGAAGTGTCAGAGGCTTTTGAATATGCGCACGAGCTAGGAATGGCCACCATCTTATGGTGTTACTTGCGCAACAGTGAATTCAAAAAAGACGGTGTTGACTATCATGCCGCAGCCGACCTGACAGGCCAAGCCAACCATTTGGGTGTTACGATCAAAGCAGATATCATAAAGCAGAAGCTACCGGAAAACAACGGAGGATTCACAGCTGTCAAATTTGGCAAAATCGACCAAAAGATGTACACCGAACTAGCTACAGAACACCCGATTGACCTCTGTCGCTACCAGGTTGCCAACAACTACATGGGACGTGTCGGCCTCATCAACTCTGGTGGTGAATCTCACGGAGCTTCCGACTTGAAAGATGCGGTCTACACGGCTGTCGTCAATAAGCGGGCAGGCGGTATGGGACTGATCAGCGGGCGAAAAGCGTTCCAACGTTCGATGAAAGACGGTGTAGAGCTGCTGCACACCATACAGGATGTATATCTGGACCCGGGAATCACAATTGCTTAGTATAAATAAAGAAACGACGTCCCAGACTATTCGGAACGGCGTTTTCTCTTTTATGAATAAATCCTTATTTCTTCAACCACATATCCAGCCATTCGAAGAATGTACGCTGCCAAAGCACGCCATTCTGAGGTTTCAGCACCCAATGGTTTTCGTCGGGATAGATCAACAACTCGGCCGGAACACCTCGAAGGACAGCTGCATTAAACGCCGCCATACCCTGGTTAGCCAAAATTCGATAATCCTTTTCACCGTGGATGCAGAGAATCGGTGTATCCCATTTATCGACAAACAAGTGCGGGGAATTGGCAAATGTACGTTGTGCCGTCGCATTCTGTTTTTCCCAGTAAGCACCCCCCATATCCCAATTAGCAAACCACATTTCTTCTGTTTCCAGATACTGCATTTCCATATTGAAAATACCGTCATGTGCAATAAAGGCTTTGAAACGTTTGTTGTGGTGACCAGCCAGCCAATAAACGGAGAAGCCTCCGAAGCTCGCTCCCACACAACCCAGACGATCCTTATCGACAAACGACTCTTTCGCCATCTCGTCAATAGCCGTAAAATAGTCTTTCATGCACTGGCCTCCATAGTCGCCGCTGACCTGTTCGTTCCACTCCATACCGAAACCGGGAAGGCCACGGCGGTTCGGGGCAACCACGATATAGTCGTTAGCAGCCATAATCTGCATATTCCAACGGTAAGACCAGAATTGGCTTACCGGGCTTTGAGGACCACCTTCGCAGAATAACAAGGTAGGATATTTCTTATTCGGATCGAAATGAGGAGGATAAATCACCCAGGTAAGCATCTGTTTACCATCTGTCGTTTTCATCCAACGACCTTCCACCTTACCGATTGTCAACTGATCATAGATATGCTTGTTCTCTGTTGTCAACTGGGCTATTTTATTATTATCAGCCAAATCGATCGAATAGATTTCATCTCCCATGCTCAAAGAATGGCGCTGCACGATCAGCTTATGTTCACCCAACAAAGCCACACCGGCATAATCGTACATTCCGGAAGTAAGCGGCGTGATTTTATTGCTATCCGTCAGATCGATCTTATATACTTGGGACTCACCATGCCATACCCCCGTAAAGTAAAGAGCCTTTGCATCTGCACTCCAAACGAACCCGTCTACGTTGGAATCAAAATCCTTGCTGGCGAATATCTTTTCACCTGTTTCCAAGTTCATGACCATCAAGCGGTTCTGGTCTGACTCATAACCGTCACGCTCCATGCTCTGCCATGCGATGAACTTGCCATCGGGAGAGTATTGGGGATTCGTGTCATACCCCATAATACCTTCACTGATATTGGCCGTCTTTTTCGTATTCAGGTCATACACATAAATATCCGAATTGGTGGACAACGCATATTCCTTTCCGGTCTTTTTACGACTCGTGTAAGCAATCTTGTCCGATGTAGTATTCCATGCCAACTGCTCAATTCCTCCGAATGGTTTCATCGGGCTTTCAAACGGTTCGCCTTCCATAATATCGACAGGGTTACTGATTGCCTTACCATCAAAATCAGCAACAAAAGGATGCGGGGCTGTTGTTACCCATTCATCCCAATGTTTATACATCAGGTCTGTGACAATAATACCAGTAGCCTTATCCAGGTCGGGATATTTATCTGCCGTACTTTTGACTGTCTTTACCTGTGAAATAAACAGGACTTTCTTCTCATCGGGAGAGAAGGCGAAACCTTCGATATCACCTTCATATTCAGAGAGCTGTCTGCGGCCGCTTCCATCCGGATTCATTTCCCAAAGCTGGCTGCTGCCGCTTTCATTGCAAAGGAAAGCGATTTTTTTTCCACCTTTAATCCAAACAGCTTCATTTTCGGAATAAGACGTTTTTGTAATCTGCTTATTGTCCGTCCCGTCTGCATTCATAACAAACACTTCGCGATTACTTCTGTTTTCCGGTACGCTGTAGTAGGCTACAGTATACACTACTTTCTGTCCGTCCGGAGATACATTCATCCCCCCGATACGTCCCATTGCCCAAAGCACTTCCGGCGTCATCCGTCCGTCTTTGACTTTAATATCCGAACGCCCGATCACATTTTCCGTGTTTCCTTTCTGTTGGGTCGCACGATCGCACGTTTTTCCATCCCCACTACAAGCTCCAAATAATAAGGATGTTGCCATAACCATTGTTCCGATAGATTTATTCATGTAGTTTATAATATATTGTGTTTTGGGCACGAAAGTACAAAATATAATTTATATCTTTGTCCCATTAATTTAAGAACTGAACAGTATGAATAAGATTTGGTTATTTGGAGCCTCCATATGTATGGTTTTAGCATTAGGTTCTTGTAAACCTAAACAGAGTGCGTATAAGGCTGCTTACGAACAAGCAAAAGAAAAAGAATCGACAGCTCCGGTCGAGGTGGTCGAAGAAGAGGAAGTAGTTGAAGAGGTAACTCCGGTTTCTAAACCGAGAACTTCCAACGTCAGTACACGCGCAGAAAGAATTAATGCTGCACAAGGTGAAGATGCAAGCAGACTGAAACGTTACAGTGTCGTTATCGGCAGTTTCAAGAACAAAACAAATGCTTACGCTTTGAAAGAACGTATGCAGAACGACGGATATAACGCTGTTTTGGGAGAAAACGAACAAGGTATGCTTCGTGTGATCGTCGCCAGTTTCAATGACAAAGCCGATGCTGCGGACAGCCGCGATGCAATCAAAGCAAAATACGCTCCAAACTTCCAGGATGCATGGATTCTGGAAAGACAATATTAAAAATCCAATCCACGGTAATAAAAAAGGATGAGTCTTGACAGATTCATCCTTTTTTATTGCTTGCCGTCCCGATTCCATGCTCCTCCGGTTTTGAATACACGAGCATGAAAAACTTTAATCCAATTTCAATACAGCCAAAAACGCTTTTTGTGGAACCTCAACTGTACCGATCTGTTTCATTCGTTTCTTTCCCTCTTTCTGTTTTTCAAGCAACTTACGTTTACGGGAGATATCACCGCCATAACATTTGGCCGTTACATCTTTACGAACTGCCTTTATCGTTTCGCGGGCAATGATCTTGGCTCCGATAGCCGCCTGGATAGCGATATCGAACTGTTGCCGAGGAATCAGCTCTTTCAGTTTTTCACACATACGCCGGCCGAAGGCAACGCTGTTGTCCATATGAGTCAGCGTCGAAAGAGCGTCCACCGGTTCCCCGTTCAGAAGAATATCCAGTTTAACCAGCTTGCTCGGACGAAAATCATGGATATGGTAATCAAAAGAAGCATACCCTTTAGAAATACTTTTCAGTTTGTCATAAAAATCGATTACGATCTCACCTAAAGGCATATCATAATGAATCTCGACACGATCACCGGAAATGTATTCCTGCTTGATCAATATGCCACGTTTACCCAGACAAAGTGTCATGATCGGACCGATAAAAGTCGTATTAGTAATAACAGACGCACGGATGTACGGTTCATCAATATGGTCGATCAACGTAGGATCGGGCAAGCCGCCCGGATTATGAACCTCCGTACAGTTGCCTTTCTTATCGTAAACTTTATAAGACACATTAGGAACGGTCGTGATCACATCCATATTGAACTCACGGTCCAAACGTTCCTGCACAATCTCCATATGCAACAACCCCAGGAAACCACAACGGAAACCAAAGCCCAATGCCGCTGAGCTTTCCGGCTGGAATGTCAAAGAGGCGTCGTTTAACTGGAGTTTTTCCAAAGAAGCGCGCAAATTCTCAAAATCTTCGCTGTCGATCGGATAAACACCGGCAAAGACCATCGGTTTCACTTCTTCGAACCCAGCTATCGCGTCTTTCGCCGGACGGGCCACATGGGTGATAGTATCTCCAACCCGAACCTCGCGAGAAGTTTTAATACCAGAAATAATATAACCGACATCCCCGGTACGAATCTCATCACGAGGAGACATCGTAAGCTTCAATACTCCAACCTCATCGGCATCATACTCCTTACCGGTTGCAATAAATTTGACATGATCTCCTTTACGGATCACCCCGTTTACGACTTTGAAGTAAGCAATAATGCCACGGAAGGGATTAAACACAGAGTCAAAAATCAAGCACTGCAACGGAGCTTCCGGATCACCTTTCGGAGCCGGCACTTTTTCGACAATTGTATTTAAAATGTCATATACCCCTTCTCCCGTCTTACCACTGGCCCGGAGAATATCTTCCCGAGGACATCCCAGCAGTTCGACAATCTGGTCTTCCACCTCATCCGGCATTGCACTCGGAAGGTCTATCTTGTTCATGATCGGAATAATCTCCAAATCATTTTCTATCGCCATATACAAATTGGAAATAGTCTGTGCCTGAATACCCTGAGCTGCGTCAACAATCAGCAAAGCACCTTCACAAGCTGCAATCGAACGGGATACTTCATATGAAAAGTCGACATGTCCCGGAGTATCGATCAGATTCAGGATATATTCTTCTCCTTTATAATTATACTTCATCTGAATGGCATGACTCTTGATCGTAATGCCTCGTTCACGCTCCAAGTCCATATCGTCCAGAACCTGCGCCTGCAAATCTTTACCTTCTACTGTCTTGGTATACTCAAGCAAACGGTCGGCCAAAGTACTTTTACCATGGTCAATATGAGCAATAATACAAAAATTGCGGATATTCTTCATCTGCTAAACTTATTTAGGTGTGCAAAGATAGTGAATTTAGGCTAAATTGTTATACATTTGGCATACCATTTGTTATTAATAATATATGACACTACAAGAAATAAACAAAGCATACAACCGCATAGTCGGTTCATTAGACAGTAAAGAATTGAAGAATGCCTTCGATTCCTTACAGGCTCTTATTGCTGGAAGTCGCGAATATTCTTTTCAGGACAAGCTGAACGAACTGCAGGACACCTACAAATATATGCTGCGCTACCGGATTGAAGGAGCAAAAGATCCGATGCAGGAACAGATATACAACAATCTACAGGCATCGACTTATGAATTGGCCGATTCAGTCAAGCAGAAAGCAGTAGCTGTGGAATCTCCCCTATCCTATTACAGCCGCCGAAGAAGCCTGAACATACAGCCTTCTCTCACTTACAAACAGCTGCATGACCAACTGCTCTTAGAACATGAAGCCGGAAAGCACAAAGAAAGTGACGCATTCAATATTCTCATCTTTAATAAGATATGGGTATCTTCTTTTCTGAAAAGAGAGGAAGCTGAAGATATCCGCGGCATGCTACACGACAATGCACTACCTTTTACAACCGGTAGCCAGATTGTTTCCGCCTTGATGTTAGGATTGCAAGAGGCGTTCGACAGAGAAAAGATACTTTTATTGTTCGACGCAGCCAGCCATCCGAACGAAGAGGTCAAAGTCAGAGCATTAATTTCAATCCTGATCACTTTATACACATATAGAAAACGGACGCAGTTATATCCGCAGATAGCCGACAGGCTAGCGGCTTTGGCCGAAACTCCGGGGTTCATCAAAACGATCCGCACAATCATCCTACGCTTCATCTTAGCCCGCGAGACAGAGAAGATCACCCGCAAACTACAGGATGAGATCATCCCGGAGATGTTAAAATTGAGTCCAAAGCTCAGCAAAAAGATCAATCTCAACGAACTCACCCCTGAAGATTTGACAGGAAATGAAATGAACCCAGAATGGGAAAGCTTCTTTTCTGACAGTACCCTCGGAAAGAAAATGGTAGAATTCGGGGAGCTTCAACAGGAAGGGGCCGACGTCATGCACTCAACCTTTGTTCATTTGAAAAATTTCCCGTTTTTCCATGAATTAAGCAACTGGCTGCTTCCATTCACAATCGAGCATTCTTATTTCGATGATCAGTTCACTCCGGACAACGAAGCTGAAAAGCAGATGCTCGACTCTATGACATTCGCTGCTTTTATGTGCAATTCGGATAAATATTCGCTTTATTTCAGCATGATGCAATTGCCGAAAGAAGCCCGAAAGATGATGATGAACCAATTCGACAGCCAGGCCACAGAAATGATCCAGCAGAATAAAGAAGAATTGATCAGCAAACGTGGAAAACAGGATACGATCATCGGACAGTACATACAAGACCTGTATCGTTTCTTCAAACTATATCCGGGCCATCTGGATTTTACGGATATCTTCACGATGCCGCTCGACTTCCACAATCTTGCCATCCTGCGCCCTTATATTTCTGATAAAGAAAGTCTTACAAACATCGCTGAATATTATCTCCGTAAAAACTATTTTAGCGATGCACTGACCATATTCAACCAATTGGCAAAAATGGATCAAGATAGCGACATTCTTTTCCAGAAAATCGGCTATTGCAAGCAAATGGAAGGAGACTTGAAGGGCGCCCTGGAAGCCTACCTACACGCAGACTTGTTGAATTCCGAAAGCAAATGGGTAATCCGACGAATCGCCGGTTGCTACCGTTCACTTAAACAACCGGAAGAGGCTTTGAAATATTACCGCCGGTACGAAGCTTTAAATCCGGATAATTTATCAGTTCAAATCAGCATTGGCCATTGCCATCTCGAACTAAAGGATTATAACGAAGCGTTGAAATGCTTCTTCAAAGTCGATTACCTGGATAACAAAAGCCATAAGGCATGGCGACCTATTGCATGGTGTTCTTTCCTGACAGGGAAATACGACCAAGCACGGAATTACTACAAAAAGATACTGGATAACCAACCCCACGCACAAGATCTGCTGAATGCCGGACATACCGAATGGGCACTGCAGAATATCAAGGGCGCTCTCTCCTTTTACCAGCAGGCGGTGCAAATGGAAAACGACAACATCCTTAAGTTCCAAGAACAGTTCAGCCAAGATGTAGCAGACCTGTTGATCGCCGGTATAGAAGAAGCCGAAGTCGCCCTGATGCTGGATCAGTTAAGATATAAAATAGAAGGAGCTATTTAAAAATTTAAAATGGAGAATTGAAAATTACATCTGTAGCTAATTTCCAATTCTCCATTTTAAAATTCCTTTATCCTCTGCTACCAAGGCTATCCGTATCGGGATTGAGTTCTTTGACAGCATCCTTCACTTCTTTCTCACCTATCGGATAAGTAACAGCTACTTGTTGTACGGGGTATTCTTCCTTTTCCCTATCCACAGCTTTCGATTCGGCATTCTCCGGAATCTTGGCAAAATCTTTGTTCATATCATTCACTATTTATGTTTCTATAGCTATTCAACAATAAAAATGGCCCGGAAGTTCCGAGCCATTCAATCAACCAAAACAAAAAAACCTAAAAACCTAAACATCAACCATCTTTTTCTTTTTGCTCTACTATACGTTAAGGTTTCCTAACTACTAAACAATCTTTCTGACCTAAAAACTAAACCTATCAAATCGTATATATATTTCCCTTGTTTCCTATTCCTCGTATGCCGGCCATGCCCCCTCTTTCGTACAGACATAAGCAGCTGTGCGGACGGCAAATTCATGCGCTTCCCTTAGCGAAGCCCCTTTCAACAACGAAATGACCAGTGCTCCGGAGAAAGCATCACCTGCTCCAACCGTATCCGCCACCTGCACTTCCGGGGTTTGCAAAGTCGATTCTTCATTAGCGGTATATATCGTACTATAAGCTCCTCCGGCCGTCAGAACCACCAAGCGGAGATTATAGTGTTCTATAAACCAATGAGCCACCTCCTTGTCCGTTCCTTCCAAATGAAACATATCCCGCAGGACGACCAACTCCCCATCATTCACCTTCAACATATTTGCTAGATAAAGCGACTCTTCGATCAACTCTTTCGTATAATAATGCTGACGCAAATTGATGTCAAAACAACGATAAGCATCGTCCGGAGCAAAAGAAAGAATCGCTTGTATCGTCTCTCTCGACTGTGCGGAACGCTGTCCTAACGTACCGAAGCAAATGGCACCCGCCCGTTCGGCCAAATCAATCGCATTTGACGTCGGAGAAAGATGATCCCAAGCTACACGTTCATTAATAATATAGTCAGGGACACCATCCTGCAGAGTAACCTGTACCGTTCCGGTCGGATAAGGGACTTTCTCGATCAGATACCGGATCGAATTATTATCCAGTTCTTCGAGGATTTCGCGCCCCAGCCCATCGTCTCCCACGGCGCTGATAGCATATCCTTCCGCCCCCAACCGCGACGCATGGTAGACAAAATTGATAGGAGCACCACCTGCTTTCTTTCCTGTTGGCAACATGTCCCACAGGAGTTCTCCTATGCCTACTACGACCGGTTTCTTATTGTTGCTTTGCATTGTTTCATTATAGTTTATTTGACAAGGATAATTTATTATCTACGATGCAAAGATAGAGACAGGTAGCAGATGCGACGATAACTAATGCTACAAGATTGATAACACTTGTTACATTATACTCTTATTTTCGAGTTACATGCACAAGTGTTACACAAATGTAACGAGCGTTATCAAAGAGAAGAATATTATTCCTTTTCCAGATACTCCGTCGGAGTAATATTGTAAACGGCTTTAAAACATTTCGAGAAATAAGCAGGCGAACCGAAGCCCGTCGCATAAGCCACCTCATTCACATTCCCGGCTTTCCGTCGGAGTAGAGCAGCAGCTTTCTTCAAACGATAGTTACGCAGGAAATCGGTCGGTGTCACTCCGGCAAGCTCCTTCACCTTCCGGTAAAGATGCACACGCGACAAGCCCAATTTTTCACTACCTTTCTCAATACTGAAATCCGGATCGGCATAGGACTCTTCGATCAGTTTCAAGAAACGATTCATAAAAAGATCGTCCATGCTTCCCGCTTTTTCCTCCTTCACGGAAACAGCAGGCGAAGAAGCATCGCGAGCATAAGCCTCACGCAACCGGACACGGTCCTCCAGCAGCTTGATGATACGCAGTTTCACGACTTCTATGTTAAAAGGTTTCTGGATATACGCGTCCGCACCACTGGCAGCCCCGTACATCTGTTGCTTGTCGTCGGACAAAGCAGTCAACAGCATAACCGGAAGATGACTCAGGACAATATCCGACTTGATCTTACGACAAAGATCGAAACCGTTCATTTCCGGCATCATCACATCGCTGATAACCATCGAAACCTCTTCGCTCATCAGCACCTCCAAAGCCTTCACGCCGTTATCGGCAACCAACACACGGAAGTTCTGTTTTAATTCCGCCTGCAAGTAACTCTGTATATCAAGATCATCTTCTACGACCAGAACAGTATAATTGTAGGTACGGTTCAAAACCTCCTGCAATTCATCCGTGTTCAAGTCGGCGACACCACTGGAAAGCTCGGTTACGGAAAGATCGAATGTACAAGATTCGTCAAAATGAGATTTACCTTTCAAGAGGATGACCGTAAAGACAGTACTCTTATGCGGAACACTCTCCACCCGGATCGTGCCTTTGTGCATGTGGACGAACTCACGCGTCAAGTGCAGGCCGATCCCCGTTCCCGTCACATAGTTCTGGTCACCGGTAAAGAAACGGTCAAAGACGGAAGCAATATTTTCCGACGGAATACCTTTGCCATTATCTTCGACAGAAAGCTCGACCTGATCTCCTTTATCTTTCAGATGGATCGTGACCGTACCTCCGTCCAGCGTGAACTTGAATGCGTTGGACAAAAGATTGGCCAGAATCTTCTCCATCTTATCCCTGTCTACCCATATATTAACAGAAGGGCAGTCATGCTCAAACGTGAAATGTATCTGCTTGGTGGCAGCCATCGTATCGAAATAAGATTTCACTTCTGCCACAAAAGCAACTAAATCTACCTCTCCGACCCGCATATTCATCTTATTGCTCTCTACCTTTCGAAAATCAAGTAACTGGTCCACGACTCTCTTCAATCTTTCCGCATTTTTCCGAATGATACGGATATCGTCTGCCAATGAAGAACCTTCCGGAGCCTCTTTCGACAGCTTGCCGAGCGGACCGAGGATCAACGTCAACGGCGTCTTGATCTCGTGTGTGATATTGGTAAAGAATTGCAGTTTCTGAGCCGTCGACTTCTCAATATAACGGTTTGCCTCAGCCAATTCTTCTTTTTGCTGTTGCACCTGCAAGTTCGTACGTTTCAGCTCGCGGTTCTTCCGCTTCACCGCCCGGTTCACATGGACCACGTACAAGGCGGACAAAAGCAACATCCCCATCAGCAAAAGGATAATGCCGACGGAGTTTTGGAGGAACGTGTATTTGGAAAGCATACTCTCCAAATTCTCCCGTTGCAACTCGATCTGGTGCTGATAGTCGACCACCTGTTCGGACTGGATAAACAGCGTTCCGGCATTGTTCTTATCGATCAAGGCAGAAGATAGCAAATATTGCCGGGACACATCTTCTCCGTTCAATATCTGCATGGCCACACGGATAGCAAGGCTCCCACCCGTCGGATACAAGACCGAAGCGGCCAACTCTCCGTGCATGACGGCTTCCAGCCCCGATCCCCGTCCCGAAACGGCATCGATCCCCACAAAGCTAATCCTGTCCGCCAATCCGGGATGCATCCTTTCGATTGCCCTGCGGGCAGCCATTGCCATCACATCATTATGGGCAAACACAACATCCACCTCCTCCAGCGAATCCATTTCCGCTATCTCCTTCTCCACCGTTTCCGGCTTCCATTTCCCGAATATTTCCTTCACCTTGATGCGGGAGTTCAAAACCTCCATAAAACCGCGATGGCGATCCTGCGCCGGAGAAGAACCGGACAAGCCCCATACTTCCAATACGGTAGGATATTTCTCTTTCACCTGTCGGTTCACGAAAAAGCCGGCCTGGCGACCGATCTCGTAATTGTTACCACCGATATAAGTCGTATATTCGTCCGAACTGATCTTCCGGTCTACCAGGATAGTCGGAATGCCGGCACGGTAGGCCTCAATCGCAATAGGAGTGACAGGTTCCGATTCATTGGCGGAGATAATCAATAGATCGACCTTACGTTTTATCAGGCTGCGTATCTGCTCCACCTGCAACAGACTACTGTCCGCTGCATCCTCGACTAACAGGGAGACGCCCGGATATTCGGAGGCCTGCACCTTCATATCCAGCAACATCGATTTACGCCAAGAACCTTCAAGCGTACACTGCGAGACGCCGATAACAAACTTTTTCTTCTCCGAATCTGTTTTGCAGGAAAAGCAGGATGCCAGAAGTAAGACCAGCAGAGCGTAATAAGTTAGAGCAGGTTTCATTCTGTTTTATTTACAGGTTTCTGCAAATGTACGGAGAAATGGCATACCAGCCAATATTTATTTTGTACATTCGTCCTCCAGTAATCAATTATTCGCATGAAGATCATAAACGAAGCTTTATTGAATGAAACGACCGGGCGTGCCAAACAGTCGCCTCGGCTACGCATGAACTACAACTTTCATGAGCATTTGGACGATCCCGTCAACCGTTTGCTCAATGCCCTGGAACCGGGAACCTACCTCCGCCCACACCGCCATCTGAACCCTAAAAAAGATGAAATATTCCTCCTGCTGCGCGGTCGCATTGCTGTATTCCTCTTTGACAACAAAGGGGAAATCACCCAAACACAGATACTCGATCCGAAAGAAGGTGTTTACGGCGCCGAAATAAAGGCGGGAACATGGCACGGGCTGTTAGTTCTAGAATCCGGCTCTATCATATATGAAATCAAGGAAGGGCCGTTCGCTCCGCTCGCTCCGGAAAATTTCGCTCCCTGGAGTCCGGCTCCAGAAGACACGAAAGGGGTGGCAAAATATATGGAGTTATTAGGAAAGGCTATATAACCTTGCACTACCTTCCCGTTCCCCTTAAAGAAAACTTTATTTTCATGCAAGGGAAACTTTATTTTCATAGGGATGAAACTTCTTTTTCATCCCCATGAAACTGTTATCACATACCTATCGGCTCCTTTATTGCTGGAATACTTTTGTCAAACGGATCATGGCTTCTTTCACCGGACAGTCATTCTTATCCGTTCTGACAATAGCGTTCTCATAATTTTCAACTTTCAAATACCAACATCTGACAATGCTTGCAGTCGAACTGCAACCGGAGGCGCGTATCTTTATAAAGCAGATAATACGGTTCCTTGTAGGGAGACTTGTCTTTTTGATAAGTAGGACACCACCCCATGCTGTAGCGCAGGCAGTGTTTGGTAAACATCAACGGAACATCTTTCCGGGGAGACAGTTCAAATGCCGGGTCAATCTGTTCCACCCCGTGATCCTGGTAGAACGAACGGGCTTTCCCGTTGGCAACATTCCCCAAATAAGTAAGTTGGCGTTCGGGGAAAGGTATCGACACGGACGGCTGCACACGTTTCACTGTCTCACGAGGATAGCGGGCACGGCGTGCTTCCAGCAACTTCTCCACTCCTCTACGGCGCATATCGGCAAGCAGAGAAGAGGGAACGAACCAGTTTTCAGACAAACCGACCACCACCTTCGATGCCTCGAAAGGCGTATTCCCCAACTTGGATAGCTGTGTCCGTATATTATCCTGCCGTTCACGACGCGCCAGCTCTTTCGCAAACGGCTCGGTCAGCATGATCCGTGCTCCCGTCTCATCCTCCATACAAAGCGTAAAACCGAAGGGATTGTCCAAGAACTCGATCTCCACGGACAGCTTGCGTTCGGCTGAAGGCTTGGCGAGCAGTTTATCAAATGCCTGGTCGAAATTGCGGTAAAGCGGAGTCTTGGGGGTAAGCTGCGGCATATCCAGCGGAAACACCCGGTTTGCCTCCACCCGGTTTACACGAAAACCTTCCAATTCGCCTTTCCTATTGAAGAAAACAAGCCCGTCTCCGTTGCTCAGCTGCTTCAAGCCGGCCACAGTAAAAGAATTGCCTTTGATCTCTTTGACCGTCCCGACAGGTTCACCCAGCGATTTAGGCGTATTGAAAGCGGTAATATCCGCCGTCCGTCCCTCCAAAAGGAACGGGGTGAACCCACGGTTAAAACTCTTTTCAGCTACCGGCTCGAACGTATAAGTGCTTCGACCAGCAGAAGCACGACGATATTCCGGACGGCGGGACAGGACTGCATCTAACTTCTTCCGATAATAAGCCGTGATATTCTTGACATAGCCGACATCTTTCAACCGCCCTTCGATCTTGAGGGAAGAAACACCTGCATCCAACAGGGCTTCCAGCTGATCGGAGCGGTTCATGTCCTTGAGCGAAAGCAAGTGTTTATGGGTGACGATCTCCGTCCCTGTCGCATCGACCATCGTATAGGGCAGGCGGCAATATTGGGCGCATTCTCCGCGATTGGCACTACGTCCACTCAAAGCGGCGCTCAGATAACATTGCCCGCTATAGCTGACGCAGAGGGCGCCGTGCACGAATACTTCCAGCGGAACGGTAGTCGCTTCCGATATCCGGCGAATCTCGTTCAGCGACAATTCACGTGCCAGAACCACCTGTGTAAAGCCTGCGGCTTCGAGGAAACGGACCTTTTCCGGTGTACGATTGTCCGTCTGCGTGCTGGCGTGAAGCGGAATAGGAGGCAGGTTCAGCCGGGTAATCCCCATATCCTGAATGATCAGGGCATCCGTCCCGACACGCCAGAGATCCCAGATCATCCGTTCGGCTTCTTCCAACTCATCTTCTTTCAATATCGTGTTAAGCGTAACATAGATGCGGGCGCCATACAGATGCGCATACTCGCAAAGCTCGCGTATATCTTCCAAAGAGTTGCCGGCAGCAGCACGCGCACCGAACTTGGGTGCACCGATATAGACGGCATCGGCACCGTGATTAATCGCTTCAATCCCGCAATTGAGGTCTTTAGCCGGAGAGAGAAGTTCTATAGGACGGGATTTTGTTTGCATGCTATTATTTCTTATTTCTTGATTACAAATCACCCAACTTGCTGATATCCTCGATACGGAACGGGGTTTCCTGATAGACATAATAGTTCAGCCAGTTGGTGAACAGAAGATTGGCATGACCACGCCAGCGGACCACCGGACCGAGGGCCGGATTGTTATTACGGTAATAGTTACGGGGAACGGCAATTGGCAATCCCTTGTTCACGTCGCGCATATACTCGTCATTCAGCGTGTAAGGCGAGTATTCGGAATGCCCGGTGATAAAAAACTCGCGTCCTCCGCGCGCCATCGCCATATAGACACCAGACTCTTCGCTTTCGGACAAGAGCGTCAAATCGGGAACTTTCATCACATCCTCGCGGCGTATCTCCGTATGCCGGCTGTGCGGCACATAGAACTCGTCGTCGAAGCCTCGGAAGATCGGCACATAGGGCTCGCGCAACGTATGGCGGAACACGCCGAACATCTTGGCTGGCAGATCATATTTGGGGACACCATAAAAATGGTACAACCCGGCTTGCGCCGCCCAGCATATATATAAGGTAGAAGTCACATGCGTACGCGCCCAATCGAATATCTCGGTCACTTCCTCCCAATAGTTCACTTCCTCGAAAGGCATCTGCTCTACCGGAGCACCTGTGATAATCATGCCGTCGTAAAAATCATCCTGCATCTCGTCAAAGTCTTTATAGAATTCCTTCATATGCTCGATCGGCGTGTTCTTGGGAGTATGGCCTTTTATCTTCATAAAGTCGAGCTCCACTTGCAAGGGGGTATTGCTCAGGAGGCGAACAAGGTCCGTCTCCGTCGTGATCTTCAGTGGCATCAAGTTCAGCACAACTACACGTAGCGGACGAATGTCCTGCTCAGACGCACGCAACGAGTCCATCACAAAGATGTGCTCTTTCTTCAACAGCTCAACAGCTGGCAAGTTCTTCTGTAGGTTTAAAGGCATCTTCTTTCCTTAATTATTTATATAAGGCACAAAGATAGTGAGAAATTGCCTTTCATTGAAAATAAATCGTTGTTTCCCGCGTTTGTAGATTTAATAATTAGATGGAATATGAAGATTCGTGCAATAGCTACACTACTATTTATATTATTTTCGATAAGTGCTTTCGGGCAGGGACGTGCCAAAATCAGCGGTTATATCCGCGACGCGGACGGTAATCCGCTGGACTTGGTCAATATCCGGGTCAAGAACACGTTAAACGGGACGATGAGTAATGAAAAAGGCCACTACTCGCTTTCGGTCGCTACCGGTGACTCGGTGACGCTTATCTATTCATGCCTGGGCTACAACAAGGCCGAAAGGATCCTACCTCAGGTAACCAAAGATATGCGTCTCAACGTGCAGATGAACTATACATCACTCGAACTGGGAGAAGTCGTAGCTACCGCCATCCGAAAGCAGACAACCACCCTTGAAACCCTGAATGCCGACCGCGTCAAACTACTCCCCGACCCTGCCGGAGGAAGCATTGAAAGTCTGGTCGTTACATTTGCTGGCGTTACTTCCAATAACGAATTAAGTTCGCAATACTCCGTACGCGGCGGCAGCTATGACGAAAACATCGTATATGTGAACGGACTGGAAGTGTTCCGTCCGCTGCTCATCCGTTCCGGACAACAGGAAGGGTTGAGTTTTATCAACCCGGACATGACGGAAGCCGTCAATTTCTCCGCCGGAGGATTCGAAGCCCGTTATGGGGACAAGATGAGTTCCGTGCTGGACATCACCTACAAAAAACCGAAAGGATTCGAAGGTTCGGCTTCCGCCAGCCTGCTGGGAGCCAATGCTTATGTGGGCAGTTCTTCCGGCAAGTTCACACAGGTGACCGGTTTCCGTTACAAAACAGGACGATCTCTTTTGAAAACAACCGATACGGATGCCGAATATGATCCTAATTTCATTGATTTGCAGACTTATATGACATACCAGCTTGCCCCCAAATGGGAGATCAACTTTCTCGGAAACTTAGCCATAAACAATTATAAGTTCATTCCCCACACCCGAGAGACTTCTTTTGGAACGGCAACAAATGCCAAAAAATTTAAAGTATTCATGAGTGGCCAGGAACGGGATAAGTTCGAAACGTTATTCGGAGCACTCACTTTAAAGCATAACCTGAACGACAATACGGAACTCGGCTTGCAAGCATCCGCCTTTACCAGTAAGGAAGAGGAAGGATATGATATTGCCGGTGATTACTGGCTGGGAGATGCAGCCGAAGAAGGAGGCGGAGAAATACAGAAATTATCCATCGCACGCTATAACGAGCACGCTCGCAACCGTCTGCACTCCAATATCATGAATGTCGGGCATTATGGTGTCGCTCGCATAAAAAACAATACGTTGAAATGGGGTGCTACCGTCCAGTTGGAGAAAATCAACGACAAGATCAGCGAATGGGAAAAACGCGACTCCGCCGGATACTCGTTACCGCAAGGGGGCGGGAATGTCAACGTGATCGCAAACCTGTTCTCGGATAACAAACTGGAAAGCACACGTATTTCCGGCTATTTGCAGGATGTATTCAAGTTTCGTACCAAACAAGGACTGTTCACGCTGGTTGGTGGTGTACGCGGCAGCTATTGGAGTTATAACAGGGAATTTATATTCAGCCCGCGTGCTTCAATAGGTTTCATTCCGAACTTCGACCAGAACCTGACATTTCGGCTGGCTTCCGGTCTGTATTATCAGTCTCCGTTCTATAAGGAATTACGTACAACTGTGCAGGACGAACACGGCAACAGTATCATACAACTGAACAAAAACCTGAAATCACAGCGTTCCATCCATGTCATTGCAGGAGGCGATTATACATTCCGGGCATCCGGCAGAAATTTCAAAGTCAGTGCCGATATGTATTATAAAAAATTGGATAACCTGAACCCCTATACGGTGGATAATGTCAAAATCCGATACTACGGCGAGAACTGTGCGCAAGGCCATGCGATGGGGCTCGATGTCAAATTCTTCGGCGAATTTGTTCCGGGTACGGACTCCTGGATCAGCTTCTCCCTAATGAAAGCGGAGCAAAGCATCCGAGGGAGCGAATATGTACCGATGCCTAACAGCCAAGGTTATAATGTCTCGCTCTTTTTTCAGGATTATTTCCCCGGATACAAACGTGTCAAACTGAATCTGAAAGGCGTACTGTCCGGCGGCCTTCCCGTCACAGCCCCACGTACAGGCTACGAGGACGGCTATTTCCGTACTCCGACCTACAAACGCGTGGACCTCGGTTTCTCCTACCAGCTTGCCGGGGGAACGGATGCAATCATGGATCGCGGATTCTTCCGCAATCTCAAGAACATTTGGCTCGGATTGGATATTTTCAACTTGTTCGACATAAAGAACACTAGTTCCTATTATTGGATTACCAATATAGACAACCACCAGTACGCAATCCCTAATTACCTGACCGGAAGACAATTGAATATTCGACTTATCGTTGATTTTTAACCACATGATTTCAAAAATATGCTTTTTAAACATATCCGGATCATGCTGATAAATATTAACGAATTATTTCTCTATTAATAAAAAGAGTGTACCTTTGCCAACATAGAACAAAAAGCAATATTAAATTACTAAATTATTATTGACATGGAACTTACACATATCGAACATTTGGGTATCGCAGTAAAGAGCATCGAAGCTTGCCTGCCGTATTATGAAGAAGTTTTAGGACTAAAATGCTACAACATCGAAGAAGTAGCAGACCAGAAAGTAAAAACTGCATTCTTTAAAGTAGGCCAGACTAAGATCGAGTTGCTGGAGCCGACAAGTGAAGACAGTACAATCGCTAAATTTATCGAAAAGAAAGGTGAAGGTATCCACCACATTGCATTTGCTGTTCCCGACGTACAGGCAGCATTGGACGAAGCCGAATCAAAAGGTATCAAGCTGATCGACAAAGCTCCTCGTGGAGGTGCAGAAGGCTTGAACATTGCATTCCTTCACCCGAAATCGACATGCAGCGTTCTGACCGAACTTTGCATGCCGGGAAAATAAGAAACAATTGACAATTGAGAATTGACAATTATTTGATGCTATTCAATTGTCAATTCTCAATCGTTAATTGCCAATTAAATAAGTTCATTTCTAACAACAAATCTATAGTACAATGAGTAACCAACTTGAAAAAGTAAAGGAGCTTATCGCCCTTCGCGAAACAGCTCGTTTAGGTGGTGGAGAAAAAAGAATCGAATCTCAGCACAAAAAAGGTAAATACACCGCACGCGAACGTATTGCCATGTTGCTGGATGAGGGAAGTTTTGAAGAATTCGATATGTTCGTACAACATCGTTGTACAAACTTCGGTATTGAAAAAACTAAGTATTTGGGCGACGGTATCGTAACAGGTTACGGAACGATCGACGGACGTCTGGTATATATTTATGCTCAGGATTTCACCGTGTTCGGCGGTGCTTTATCCGAAGCATTGGCCATGAAGATCTGTAAAGTAATGGATCAGGCCATGAAGATGGGTGCTCCCGTTATCGGTCTGAACGACTCGGGTGGCGCACGTATCCAGGAAGGTGTCAACGCCTTGGCCGGTTATGCAGAAATCTTCCAACGTAATATCTTGGCTTCCGGGGTTATTCCTCAGATTTCCGGTATCTTCGGTCCATGTGCCGGCGGTGCGGTTTACTCTCCTGCCCTGACAGACTTCAATATCATGACCCGCGGAACAAGTTACATGTTCCTGACTGGTCCGAAAGTTGTAAAAACAGTTACAGGCGAAGACGTTACACAGGAACAATTAGGTGGCGCAAGCGTACATACGACCAAATCCGGTGTGGCCCACTTCGCAGTCGATACGGAAGAAGACGGTTTACAGTTGATCCGCAAATTGATCAGCTTCCTGCCGCAGAACAACCTGGAAGAAACTCCTCTGATCGAATGTAAAGACCCGATCGACCGTCTGGATGACAACCTGAACGACATCATCCCTGACAATCCTAACCAGGCTTACGATATGTATGAAGTTATCGGAACCATCATCGATAACGGCGAATTTCTGGAAGTACATGCCGACTATGCCAAGAACATTATCGTCGGTTTCGCCCGTTTTAACGGCCAGACTGTCGGTATCGTAGCCAACCAGCCGAAAGTAATGGCAGGCTGTCTGGACAGCAACGCCTCCCGCAAGGCAGGCCGTTTCGTCCGTTTCTGCGATGCTTTCAACATTCCTTTGGTTACATTGGTTGACGTACCGGGATTCTTACCGGGTACAGGCCAGGAATACAACGGTGTTATCCTGCACGGAGCCAAATTGCTTTACGCTTACGGCGAAGCCACAGTGCCTAAAGTAACTGTAACATTGCGTAAATCTTACGGTGGAGCCTATTGTGTGATGAGCTCCAAACATCTGCGTGGCGATATGAACTACGCATGGCCGACAGCCGAAATCGCAGTTATGGGCCCAAGCGGCGCTGTAGAAGTGATCTTTGCAAAAGAAGTGGCTGCCTCGGAAGATCCGAAAGCTTGCGCTGCAGAAAAAGAAGCCGAATACAAAAAAGCATTTGCAAACCCATACAATGCAGCTCAATATGGCTATATCGACGATGTTATCGAACCTCGTAACACTCGTTTCCGTATTATTCGTGCTTTACAACAATTGCAGACCAAGAAGTTAAGCAATCCTGCCAAGAAACATGACAATCTGCCTCTATAATTCTTAAAACAGGAAATGAATATGATTAATAAGAAAATAGGGGTATTGCTGCTGTTCGCGTTGCTCGTTTCATTCGGGGCAAAAGCACAGCGTGCAACCTCCATGCGAATAAATGAAGTGCTGGTCATCAACGAAGATAACTTTGTTGATGATTACGGCAAACGCCATGCCTGGATCGAATTGTTCAACAATTCGGCCGGTTCGGTCAATATCGCCGGTTGCTACTTGACTAATGACAAGAGCAACCCGAAAAAGTATCCGATTCCGAAGGGCGACGTTCTAACAGTAATTCCTCCTCGCCAGCACACTTTGTTCTGGGCAGACGGAGAACCGGATCGGGGAACATTCCATGTCAATTTCACGCTCGACCCATCAAAAGAAAATTACATTGCGTTATACGATGCAGACGGTAGAACTCTGATCGATGAGATCGTTATCCCTGCTTCACAAAAAGCAGATGTCAGCTATGGTAGAACTTTAGACGGACAAGGAGAATGGACAGCTCTGACAAAAGTTACACCCAGCACCAATAACGTAACATTGGATTCTAACGAGAAAATCGAGAACTTTAAAGAAAATGATTCTTGGGGTATCGGTATGACCCTGACTGCCATGGCAGTTGTGTTCTCCGGATTATTCCTGTTGTTCATCATCTTTAAACAAATCGGAAAGCTCTCGATCGCGGCCAGCAAACGCAATGCACAGAAAGCGGCCGGAGCGGCTGTTATTGCAGACAATGCAGGTCAGGAATCCGGGGAAATCTTTGCGGCTATCGGTGCGGCTCTATACGAAATGAGCGACGACAACCACGACATCGAACATACGGTTCTGACGATCCGCAAGGTTCAAAGATCTTATTCTCCGTGGAGTTCCAAGATTTACGGTCTGCGTGAAGTTCCCAAAAAGTAATTATCTCTAAAAACAAACAAGAATGAAAAGTTTTAAATATACTATTAACGGTAACGTATATAAAGTACATATCAGCTCGGTAGTGGATGACATCGCTGAAGTAGAAGTAAACGGTACTCCCTATCAGGTAAAAATGGAGAAACCGGCAAAAAAACAGATGGTTACACTGAAACGCCCGGCTCAAGCTCCTACAACGGCAAGTGGCGAACCGGTTATTTCCCGTCCGGCAGCCTCAACCACCAAGGGCGCTGTCAAATCTCCGCTGCCAGGTGTAATCCTGCAGGTTAACTGTAAAGTCGGTGATACTGTCAAGAGAGGCCAGAATCTACTTGTCCTCGAAGCCATGAAGATGGAAAACAACATCAACGCCGACCGTGACGGCAAAATCATTGAAATAAAAGTAAACAAAGGGGATTCCGTACTGGAAGGTGCTGACCTCGTCGTAATAGGATAATATTATGTTAGGATCAGTATTATTACAGGCAGCAGGTACGGCTCATGAAAGCTTTCTCCAGTTCTTGGGAGAAAACTTGGAGTTGTTCCTCACTTATACAGGAGTCTACAACGCGACACCGGGTCACCTTATCATGATCCTTGTCGGTCTGTTGTTCATCTTCCTGGCTATTAAATATGAATTCGAGCCTATGCTCCTTATCCCTATCGGATTCGGTATCCTGATCGGTAACATTCCGTTCAAAGATGCAGGATTGCAGGTGGGTATTTACGAACAAGGTTCTGTGCTGAACATCCTCTACCAGGGTGTAACCTCCGGATGGTATCCGCCGTTGATCTTCCTCGGTATCGGGGCCATGACCGATTTCTCCGCATTGATCTCCAATCCTAAACTGATGTTGATCGGTGCAGCGGCTCAGTTCGGTATTTTCGGAGCATATATCATCGCTCTTCAAATGGGATTTGAACCGAACCAGGCCGGTGCAATCGGTATCATCGGTGGTGCCGACGGCCCGACAGCAATCTTCCTTTCTTCCAAGTTAGCTCCGAACTTGATGGGTGCTATTGCAGTATCGGCATACTCTTATATGGCGCTGGTTCCTATTATCCAGCCTCCGTTCATGCGCCTGCTGACGACTCAGAAAGAACGTCTGATCCGTATGAAACCGCCGAGAGCCGTTTCTTCCACGGAAAAGATCGTATTCCCGATCGTAGGCCTGTTGCTGACTTGCTTCCTAGTTCCTTCCGGTCTGCCTCTGTTGGGTATGCTGTTCTTCGGAAATTTGTTGAAAGAAAGTGGTGTAACACGTCGTTTGGCTGAAACAGCCCGTGGTCCGCTGATTGATACGATCACGATCCTGTTAGGTATTACGGTAGGTGCTTCTACTCAAGCAACTCAGTTCCTGACATTGAACTCCATCAAGATCTTCGGTTTGGGAGCGTTGTCATTCGTGATCGCAACTTGTGCAGGTATCCTGTTCGTGAAGTTCTTCAACCTGTTCTTGAAAGAAGGCAATAAGATCAATCCGCTTATCGGTAACTCCGGTGTGTCTGCCGTGCCCGACTCTGCCCGTATCTCTCAGAACGTAGGTCTGGAATATGATCCGACCAACTACCTGTTGATGCACGCCATGGGTCCGAACGTAGCAGGTGTAATCGGTTCTGCCGTAGCAGCCGGTATCCTGTTGGGATTCTTAGGATAATTCACTTATTCTACATAAAAAGGAGCTGAACTCCAAGTCATCTCCAAATATAAAAAATTACCCAAGTTTACGGACTTTAACGTATTCTTGGGTAAGTTTGTATATGCGCACAACGATTCATCAGAAGTATATTAATGGCTGTATCATAAAAAACTATTTACGACACAGCCTCCCTTTTTATATCCGACCTTATCAGATATTTTGTTCGACGGTCATCGGATCTGTCTCTGGATTTGCCTCCTGTTCCAATGTTGTCCCCAAAAACAACCAAATCATTAACAGGATAATCGCGATCACCACACCAAAGACCAGCAGTACATTCGTATTCTTTCGTCTCATGTCTATTCTTCAATATTGATTTGAAGATTAAACAAGACACCCCCTTTTTTGGTTTAACCGTTCCTTACTTTTGTTCTTTATTTAACTGAGTAAATATTTTAGAAAGAATGTTTTTTTCTTCACTTACAAATACAATTGGAAATAGACGATCCAACTATCATACCATCATAATTGGCAATAACCCACTATCTATCAACACAAAATAGCCATGACAGTTCGCAAAATAACTGTCATGGCTACTATCATACCATCATACATAAAATTAGTCAATCAATTATATATCAACCATCTACCTCTTCCACATAATAACAAGTCCCCCTCATCGTCCGCTTATTCGGCACGCTATTCCGCTTCAAAAGCTTGCCGAAATTAAGGATCATCGTTTTTGTAATGTTAAAACCGGGTTGTTTCTCCGCGATCATATCCAGTATCTCGGACGCCAGAAGCGGCTTTGCCTCTTCAATATCCTCCGCGATCTTGAAATAACGCAGGAACAGTTGCTCTTCAGCCGGCTGCTGCTGGAAATCCCTGTTGTTTTCAGTGATCAGCGCCTCTTCCTCCGGAGTAAACCAAAAACGTTCACCACGCCTCAACAATTCTTTCGCTTCCGCATACAACTGATCATAATCGATCGGCTGGGCATAATCGATCCGCCCCTTCACCTCCACGCAAATGAAACGGCGGCTACCGGTCGGATCTGTCAGCAAATCATAATTGTTGCTGGTCGCGATAAACGTGGCATAGCGACGCAAGTTACGGCTCGCACTCTGATAAGGCAAACGGGTGTTCACAACCGCTTTTTGCAGGATATGCTTCAAAAAACTTTGATGAGAACTTTTCACTGAATCAAATTCATCGATATTAATCAACGCATACCGGTGCAAAGCCAACTCCGCCCCACGGCGATTGCCGAAATCGATACTGTCCGTATAATAAGGACGCAACACTGGTGGCAACAAATTCAAGCAAAACGTGGACTTCCCACACCCTTGGCCACCGACCAACAGAGGTGTCGTACTATTCCCGTGTTCCGAATCCAGTTCCATCCAATGTGCCACCATGCTTAGGAACCAGCGGTAAAACAAATCTCCCCATACCGGATTGTCACAAGGGACACGCCCGGCTAATGCCCTGATGCGTTCTTTTCCGTCCCAAGCCGGAAGATTCCCAAGAAAATGATCGATAGGATGATATATCGGAACACGATCGGAGTTGACATATCGGTCGATATCCTTGTCCCATACATTCAACCCTTCCTGCTGGGCTTCCAAGCAAATGGAATTCCGGACTTTCGTCGTATAAGGCTTGTAAACGAACTGTATCATCGAACGGTCCAAATATTCCACTCCACCGCTCATCTCATTCGTCCGGAAGAAATAACGCCGGTTCATAAACTCGTCCAACCGCAACACTAACGACATGGATGGCGGGACGGAAGAGAGCGGCTCCGCCCGGTTTGAAACATTCTCCAACGTATATGCCGTACGGAAAGCCATACGGACGTCTATCTTATATTTTTTCAAAGCTTCATAGCGCAATGTCCAGCCCACCGCCTCTTCCTCCGGTATTCCAAGCCGGCAGCAAGCCTGCGCCAAGTCGAAGAACAGCAGTTGGATATCATCTTCCGGGCTTTCTGAAAACCGACGCGTCATCTCCATCAGGATGACACTGAACAGCGTGGCGATCTGCCCGTTCCGATCCGCTCCCGGAGCCATCATCTCCAACGGATCCCGAACCGGAGAAGGCACGATCTTCAAGTCACCCCCGTCCGGCATCTGCAAAGGTTGCTCGATCCGGATCGCCACCGCATCCGGATTGTAATAGGCGTCCGGATCCACACTCATCCGGCACCCCCGCGACAGGAACGGTTCTTTCAACGATATAATGCTGCCCAACTGCGGCTGGTAATGCCGCACCGCCAGCTGATAAGCCGCAGCATGAAACATACGGGCCTGCTCCTCTTTTTTCGGCAGCGAGCCGTCGGGCAGCACAAAAGGAACCACGATCTTGACCGAACGCCCGCTCAGCCCGACGAACGCCAGCAAGGTCTGCGGCAGGGCGGCAGCTTCACGGCGGACGGCCTCCGCCTCACTCTGGCTTTCCAAGCCGTTCACTTCCAACAAGACATACCCGTTATAACGCCTCAACTGTATTCCATCGCCATTCTTCTTGAACGTCGAGCCAAAAGCCAGAACCGGTAGTTTTCCGGACAAATCCGTGGTTCGTGCCAAAAACGCCATATTCAATTTTCGACGAACCGACAGTATCGCTTCCGCATCTTTGCCGTTTTTCAGCAACCCGACAATATATTCCATATCACGCGAGTGCATCCGCAACACGCCTTTTTTATGCCTGTAATATGTGATTTGCATTACCAAGGATTTCTTTCGAATTTGACAAATTTCATGCTCTTTCTCACACAGGGAGCCATCCTGAAACAGACACGACGCGCCTTCACCCGATGGGGAGTACATTTTTTCGGATCTTCGAAGCCTTCGCTCCCTGCCGAAAGATAAAAATCACCCAACCCGTCCAACTCCACGGAATAGCCGTCTTTCAACAATTCAAGAATCATCCCTCCGATCTCGCAAACCGAAGCGAACACATCACCTCGGCTCAACGAGCAACGATCGGCAACCAAATCAGCCAGCTTTTTCGTTGAAACCCGCCCGCACGTAACCGGAACACCATAATAGCGTACTTTATCTTCCGCTCCCGTCTTGTCCAGTTTTTGCCGGACTACATAGTAATGTGCCATAAATAACAGTATTTTTAATATTAAACAACCAGATATTCTTCTCAAGACGCCCATTTTAACACTTTTGACACCCCCATCTGAACGGTATCAACACCCGGGTCTCACCCCTTCCGACACCCGGATGACGGGCTTCTTTTCTTATTACAAATATACAAATAAAACATCTATAATACAAATATTTACAGCACTTTATTCAATTATATCTACACTTATTTTTCCCCAGCACGAAGACAGAAGCATGTGATATACGACATGATAGTATGATAGTATGAAATGATAGTTGAAAATAGATACTATCATATTTTTATAAACTAATATACAGATATTTATATGTAAATATGATAGTATGATAGTTGGATTTAAAAAAAATCGTATGTATATAATAGGTGGATGTTTACAGCAGCTTATTTATATTGCTTGCAGGAGGAAGACTTACATGGATGGCAACCCTAAATAACACATCGTCCCGTTTCCATGTTTGACATTACAGCTATCAAACACAAGAAACAGGACGATTTTGCATATCTAAGTTCTTTTCCGATTGACCGGACTTACATAAAAATTTCGACAAACGTGCCATTCCGACATAGCACACAACTACATCATCGAGCTAAAAGCACCTTATTTTTTGCAACCGTCGCCTGGAACTCTTTCAGGTAGAACGGTTCGAAATAGGCGGTGTCTTCAAACTTGCCGGCGGCAAAAGCTTGTTCCGAGAGCGGAATCATGTTTACGGCAAGAGGATGGATGTCCTCGATAAAGATGGCGTTCGGAGAAGTGATGACCGATTTGCATTTGGAAACACCGTTGCCAAAGAAACAAACTTTCCCTTTTTCCAGATAAGAAGCATACGTACCGGCTTCCACAATATCGGCCTTCGTCTCGCGGACAGGCTTTAAGGAAGCATCGTAGATAGCGGCATAAACCTCCATACGCCGGGCATCCAACATAGCACAATAAAGGCAATCATCAGTAATAGAGACGATTTGCGAATCGCCCTTACTGTTGACAGTAGCAGCCATGATGTCCAACGTATGAATGCCGATCAGAGGAATACCGAAACCAAAGCAAAGACCTTTAGCGACAGACACTCCGATACGGAGTCCGGTATAAGAACCAGGACCGCTACTGACCGCTACGGCATCCAAGGCTTTCTTCCCCTTCTTTTTCAATACGGAAAGAGCTTCTTCAACAAATACGCCTAATAAGGCTGCATGCGAAGGGCCGTCGAACGAGGCCTTCGCAAAAAGGACTTCACCATCCATAGACAACGCTACAGAGCATACAGAAGTCGATGTTTCGATATTTAATATACAAGACATTTTAATTGACAATTGACAATTGACAATTGACAATTAAAATATGTGTCAAAAGCCAATCGGTTGATAATGGATGCAAAAGTATAAAACATAACTGTAATCTCATGATCAAAACCGATTTTATTAAGGCTGACACGGATGGTTTCGGCTTTTTCTCAATTATATTGTCAATCGTCAATTGTCAATTATCAATTGATTAGCTATCTTTGCACAAATTTTTAGAACAATGATACAATCAATGACTGGATTCGGTAAGGTTACAGCCGAACTTCCTTCTAAAAAAGTAACCGTAGAAATAAAAGCTCTGAACAGCAAGCAACTGGATTTGTCGACCCGCATTCCTTCCATCTACAAAGAAAAAGAAATGCAAATACGCAGTTTGTTACTCCAGTCGCTTGAACGTGGAAAAGTCGAATTTAATATATTTGTCGAATATATCGGTAAAGACACGCCCACACAGATCAACTTGGCTGCGGTAGAAAACTATTACAATCAAATCAAAGATATTGCCGACCGCCTGAACATCGGACTTCCCGCCGACTGGTTCCAGACCCTGCTCCGCATGCCGGACGTGATCAAGACAGAGGCCCAGGAAGTAAACGAAGAGGAATGGAAGGTGGTTGAGAAAGCGATCAAAGAGGCCATAGGGCACCTTTGCGATTTCCGTATTCAGGAAGGCGCCATGTTACAAAAGTTGTTCGAACAGAAAATTGCCAATATCTCCCGCCTGCTTTCAGAAGTAGAACCGTATGAAAAGGAGCGGATCGAAAAAATCAAAGCCCGTATCATGGACAATCTCGAAAAGATTGCCGGACAGGACTACGACAAGAACCGGTTCGAACAGGAGATGATCTATTATATCGAAAAACTGGATGTAAACGAGGAAAAGAACCGCCTGGACAACCACCTGAAATATTACATCAGCACGATGGAGAGCGGACACGGACAAGGTAAGAAACTCGGTTTCATCGCCCAGGAAATGGGACGTGAAATCAACACCCTTGGTTCGAAAAGCAACCATGCCGAGATGCAAAAACTTGTCGTCCAGATGAAAGACGAACTGGAACAAATCAAAGAACAAGTATTAAACGTATTATAAAAACGATATATGGCTGGCAAACTGATCATATTCTCCGCGCCGTCCGGTTCGGGCAAATCCACTATCATCAATTTCCTGCTGAAGCAGAATCTGAACCTGCATTTTTCCATCTCGGCTACCAGCCGGGCCCCACGTGGTACGGAAAAGGACGGAGTGGAATATTATTTCCTTACACCGGATGAATTCCGTGCCCGTATAGCAGCAGGAGATTTCCTGGAATACGAAGAGGTCTATACCGACAAATATTACGGCACGCTGAAAAGCGAGGTGGAACGAAGGCTGATGAGTGGCGATAACGTTATATTCGATGTCGATGTCGTAGGAGGTTGCAACATCAAGAAGTTTTATGGCGACCGTGCTCTTTCGGTCTTTATCCAGCCCCCCTCGATCGAAGATTTGCGGAGTCGTCTGGAAGGACGCGGTACGGATGCTCCGGAAGTAATCGAAAGCCGCATTGCCAAAGCCGAATTTGAACTGGGTTTTGCCGACAAATTTGACGTAATCGTGGTGAATGACAAGCTGGAAGTCGCACAAAAAGAAGCACTAAAAGTGATAAAAGAGTTCCTTAAAAAAGCATGAACGGCAAGAAGTTATCCAAGAAATGGCTATATACATTCATTGGTATAGCATTTGTCGCTCTTGCCACTTGTACAGCCGCCCTATATTATAAGGAGTATATCATAGCGACCGGTACCGGATTGGTATTCGGTGCACAAGTCATAAATATCATCAAGTGGAAACGGGACTGAAAGAAAATACGGTCAGCAAACGTAAAACCGGCATTTATTCCGGTTCATTCAATCCGGTTCATATCGGCCATCTGGCATTAGCCAACTGGTTGTGTGAATTTACGGAGTTGGACGAGCTATGGTTTCTGATCACCCCCCATAACCCGCTAAAAGAGAAGGAAGAACTGATGGATGACCGGCTTCGCTATGAACTGGTAAAAAAATCCATCGCTGGTTACCCTAAGTTCCACGCCAGTGACTTCGAGTTTTCCCTTCCTCAACCCACTTATACCATCAACACACTCCGGACATTGGAAGCAAGTTATCCGGACCGTGAATTCTATTTCATCATGGGTGCGGACAATTGGAAATATATTACCCGGTGGGTAGAATACGAAGCCATCATTTCCAATTATCCGATCTTCATCTATCCGCGCAAAGGATTCGATGTTGAAATTCCGGCACAATATCCTCACATAAAAAAAGTAGACGCCCCTTTGGTCGAAATATCCTCAACCTTTATACGCGAAGCTTTCAAGACCGGAAAAGATGTCCGCTTCTTCCTGCCCGAAGCCATACGTAATCTGCCTTTTCCATTACAAAACAATACCTTTTAAGAACATAAAGCGTAAAGTCGCATACGTTTTTAGGCAATAAGTAAGAAAAGTTTTGTATTTTTGCGCCGTATTATACAAAATAATAGCGTAATGAATCTATTAGAACTGAGTGAACAGGAAATCATAAGACGTAACAGCATGGAGCAGTTACGTCAGATGGGGATAGAACCTTATCCCGCAGCTGAGTATGTAACGAATGCATTTTCCAAAGAGATAAAAGAGAATTTTAAAGACGATGCAGAGCCCCGCCCCGTAAGTATTGCCGGTCGCATCATGAGCCGCCGCATCATGGGAAAGGCTTCCTTCATGGAATTGCAGGATTCAGAAGGCAGAATACAGGTTTATATCTCTCGTGACGACATTTGCCCGGAAGAAAATAAAGATCTGTATAACATTGTTTTCAAGAAATTGCTCGATATCGGCGACTTTGTCGGAATCAAAGGTTTCGTATTCCGTACACAGATGGGCGAAATTTCCGTCCATGCACAAGAGATAACGGTATTATCCAAATCACTCAAGCCGCTACCGGTCGTCAAATACAAAGACGGTGTAGCATACGATGGATTCAACGATCCGGAATTGCGTTATCGCCAACGCTATGTTGACCTGGTGGTCAATGATGGCGTAAAGGATATTTTCATGAAACGTGCGGCAGTTATCAAGACCATGCGTACCGCCCTGGACGAAGCTGGATATACGGAAGTGGAAACTCCGATCCTGCAATCCATCCCCGGAGGGGCAAGCGCACGTCCGTTCATTACGCACCATAACTCGCTGGATATCGACCTCTATCTGCGTATTGCTACCGAACTGTATCTGAAACGATTGATCGTCGGAGGTTTCGAAGGTGTCTACGAAATCGGTAAAAACTTCCGTAACGAAGGTATGGATCGCACCCACAATCCGGAATTTACCTGTATGGAACTTTATGTCCAATATAAGGACTACAACTGGATGATGAGCTTCACCGAACAGCTGTTGGAACGTATCTGTATCGCCGTCAACGGTACATGTGAAAGTGTAGTCGACGGCAAGACCATCAACTTTAAAGCTCCTTACCGCCGTCTGCCGATTCTGGATGCCATCAAGGAAAAGACAGGTTACGACCTGAATGGCAAGAGCGAAGACGAGATACGCACGATTTGCAAGGATTTGAACCTTGAAATCGATGAAACAATGGGTAAAGGCAAGCTGATCGATGAAATCTTCGGTGAATTCTGCGAAGGCACGTTTATCCAGCCGACTTTCATTATCGACTACCCGGTCGAGATGAGTCCGCTAACCAAGATGCACCGGAGCAAACCTGGATTGACCGAACGTTTCGAATTGATGATCAACGGTAAAGAAGTGGCAAATGCCTATAGTGAGCTGAACGATCCGATCGATCAGGAAGAGCGCTTCAAAGAGCAATTGCGCCTGAGCGAAAAAGGGGATGACGAAGCGATGTTCATCGACCAGGACTTTTTGCGTGCACTGCAATTCGGTATGCCTCCGACGTCTGGTATCGGTATCGGCATCGACCGTCTGGTGATGTTGATGACTGGCCAAACGACTATTCAAGAAGTGTTGCTCTTCCCGCAGATGCGCCCGGAAAAGACAGTTAAGAAAGACACCGCAGACAAATATGTCGCACTGGGTATCGATGAAGCATGGGTTCCTGCTTTACATAAAGCCGGATATCTCACAACCGACACGTTGGTAGATGCTAATCCCAACAAGCTGAGACAGGAACTCTGCGAAATGAATAAGAAATACAAACTGGAATTGCAAAACCCCACTGCCGAAGAAGTAGAGGCATGGATTGCAGGCGCAGCCAAATAAGAGTAATACTATGAAGTTGCCCGGAAAAATTGCAATAATGGGAGGTGGTAGCTGGGCTACCGCCTTGGCCAAGATTGTACTTTCTACACAAGATAGTATTAACTGGTATATGCGTCGGCCAGACCAAGTAGAAGAGTTTCTGTTGTTGGGACATAACCCCAGCTATCTTTCCGCCGTCAAATTTGATACTGACAAAATCAAATTCTACACGGATATCAACAAAGTAATCAAAGATTCGGACACTTTGATTTTCGCCACCCCTTCTCCTTTTTTGAAACAACATTTGATGAAGGTGACGACCTCCATGCAAGACAAATTCATCATTTCGGCCATCAAAGGAATCGTTCCGGACGAAAACATGCTCGTAGCCGATTATTTTGCCGAATACTACAATGTCCCGATTGACAATATCGCTGTCATCGGCGGTCCGTGCCATGCCGAAGAGATCGCTCTCGAACGGTTGTCCTATATCACGCTGGCTTGCCCTAATATCGAGAATGCAAGAGCTTTCTCCTCCGTATTTAAGAACCAGTATCTGAACAACTCCTGTTGCAAGGATGTTACAGGTATTGAATATGCTTCCGTATTGAAAAACGTATATGCCATCGTCGCAGGTATCTGCCACGGTATGAAGTACGGAGATAATTTTCTGGCAGTTTTCATCTGCAACGCGATCGAAGAGATGCGTAACTTCCTCAACGCCGTACATGGCCTGGAACGGGATGTGACAGATTCGGTATATCTCGGTGATCTTCTGGTAACCGCATATTCTCGCTTCAGCCGGAACCGTACGTTCGGGACCATGATCGGGAAAGGTTATTCCGTCAAAATAGCCCAGCTCGAAATGGAGATGATCGCCGAAGGATACTACGGGACAAAATGTATTCGGGAGATAAACGAAAAATATAAAGTAAACATGCCGATCTTGGATACTTTATATAGTATTCTATACGAAAAGAAATCGCCGACTACCGCGATACGGCAGTTGACTGAAACATTTAAATAATAATGTAAATATGAAGAACATCAGTCTTAACATTGACAAAGCGCTGGGTACCGTAACGAAAGAACAGGTATATGCTCAGGCTGCAAAGGCCCACGAATGTAATGCCACTTTACAAAATGGTAATGGTGCAGGTAACGACTTTTTAGGTTGGTTGCACCTCCCCTCTTCTATTACAGATGCTGAACTGACAGACATCGAAAATACAGCTAACGTACTTCGTTCCAAATGTGAAGTTGTTGTCGCCATCGGTATCGGCGGCAGCTATTTAGGAACAAAAGCAGTGGTAGAAGCATTAAACAATAGCTTCGACTGGTTACATACGAACCGTAAAAATCCGGTTTTAGTATATGCCGGACACAATATCGGCGAAGATTACTTGTATGAACTTTGCGAAATCCTGAAAGGCAAACAGTTCGGTCTGATCAATATCTCCAAATCCGGTACGACTACCGAACCGGCCTTAGCTTTCCGCATGCTGAAAAAGCAACTGGAAGACGCAGTCGGCAAAGAAGAAGCCAAACACCGTATCGTCGCCATCACGGACGCCAAAAGAGGCGCTCTCCGCACGCTGGCTGACCAGGAAGGCTATAAGACATTCATTATTCCCGACAACGTCGGCGGTCGTTTCTCCGTACTGACTCCAGTTGGTTTGTTACCTATTGCCGTTGCCGGTATCAGCATCCGCGATTTGGTTGCCGGAGCTATTTCGATGGAAAAAGCAACAGACGTAAGCGTTCCTTTTGCTGAAAATATGGCAGAAATCTATGCTGCTACCCGTAACGAATTATATAAGAGCGGCAAGAAGGTTGAAATCCTCGCCAACTTCCATCCGAAACTCCACTACATCGCCGAATGGTGGAAACAGTTGTACGGTGAAAGCGAAGGCAAGGACGGTAAGGGTATTTTCCCTGCTTCCGTCGATCTGACAACCGATCTGCACTCTATGGGCCAGTGGATTCAGGATGGTGAACGCACGATCTTCGAAACTGTTATTTCTGTTGAAGAGCCGAACCACAAAGTAGTCGTCCCAACCGACGAAGCAAATCTGGACGGTTTGAACTTCCTCGCCGGCAAACGTGTGGACGAAGTGAACAAGATGGCAGAATTAGGTACTCAATTGGCTCACGTGGACGGCGGTGTTCCTAACTTGAAGATCACAATGCCGGAAGTAAGCCCTTACTACATCGGCCAGCTATTCTACTTCTTTGAAAGAGCCTGCGGCATCAGCGGTTACATGTTGGGAGTAAATCCGTTCGACCAGCCAGGTGTAGAAGCCTATAAAAAGAACATGTTTGCCCTGCTGAACAAACCGGGTTACGAAAAGGAAAGCGAAGCGATCCGCGCACGGTTGTAGCCAACAATCACATAATATAAAAATTTTTCAGGCACGACTCTCCTTCAAAAGGATCGTGCCTGAAAAATATCTATTAGCAAGCAATTAAAAATGATTCAAGAAGCAATCGCCCAATATCTGCAAAAACAGCGACAAGTTTTATTTTCTCCCAAGGCCGTACTTTTCGATATGGATGGTGTCCTTTACGATTCCATGCGTTTTCATGCCCGTGCCTGGTACGAAACGGCTACCCACCACCAGTTGATCTCCACCCCGGAACTATTCTACCTGTATGAAGGCCGGACGGGTGAAAGCACGATCAACGAATTGTATCAAAAAACTTTCCTGCGAGATGCGACTGATGAGGAAAAGAAATCCATCTATGAAGAAAAAGCTATCTTGTTCAATCAATATAACGATGGAAAGGCAATGCAAGGAGCGGCCGAAGTACTGAAAAAAGTAAAAGCCTCCGGCTTGCAAACACTTGTCGTAACCGGCTCCGGACAACACAGCTTAATCAACAAGCTGGAACATACCTACCCGGGCTATTTCAAACGGGAAAAGATGGTGACGGCCTTTGACGTGAAGTTAGGCAAACCTCATCCCGAACCTTATCTGATGGGATTGGAAAAGGCAGGAGTCAAACCCTATGAAGCTCTTGTCGTAGAGAATGCCCCGATGGGCATACAAGCGGGAGTAGCTGCAGGGATCTTCACGATAGCAGTCAATACTGGTCCTTTGGACGACCGAATTTTACTCGATGCTGGCGCCGACCTACTTTATCCGGACATGACGGCTTTGGCGAAGGATTGGGACAACCTTATGAATGCAATCAAGATCTCTTAAATAAATTAGGCACGGATTACAATTTATGTAACCTGTGCCTAAAAAACTTATACAAAAACGTCTTACTTCACATAATCCGCCTTGTTCAGATAATCATAGCTCTGCTGGACGCTGGCAACCGGATCATTTTGGGTATACTGTTCGACTTCAACATACCAATCTTTGATATTATTTGCGTACATCTGGTCAAAAATAGGTTTGAAGTTCATCTTACCACTGGCGCCGATTTCCTTTTCGTCTTTGATATGGACAGCCTTGAACTGGCTCGGACGGTTCTTCAGGTAAGCAACCGGATCACCACCGCCTTCCTGTACCCAATACACATCCATTTCAAAAAATACATGATTCGGACTTACATTATCTAACAAGAAGTCGTAGATCAATTGATCTCCGATTTTACGGAATTCAAAAGCATGGTTATGGTAACCGAATGCGATGCTGGCGGCTGCCGTCTTGTAGCCAACGGTATTGAAATAGTCGCAATACATCTTCAAATCGTCCAAAGTCGTCTGGTCGGTAACCGGCATCCACGGCTGAACCATGTATTTGACACCTAATTCATTGTGGGCATCGATAGCCTGATCCCACCAACTCATCACTTCAGCTTCTTTTTCCTTTGTGAAAGCTTGTCCTAAGTGAGCGCTCGTACATTTCATGCCCAAATCATTCACCATCTTCTTGAACTCAGCAGGAGCCAAACCATAGATCTTGCCATTGTCATAGCTAGCTGTTTCAAGATTCTTATAGCCCATTTTCGAAGCCGTTTCCAATACCTTCTGGATTCCTTCTTCTTTTACAAGGTCTCTTAAAGAATATAGCTGAAGCCCGATATACTTGGAGGACTCGGAAGCTGAGGCTTTACCGGCACAAGAAGTTAACAACTGAGGCATCACCATCCCCCCTGCGAGCATTAACGAAGCCCGCTTTAAAAACTCACGTCTGTTCTGCATAGTACTAAAAAATTAAGTTTGCTTTGAGAATTTCTACAAAAGTAAAACTATATTCGGTGGATTCTAACATAATAACGTTAAAATCATCAAAACGGAGTCATAAAACCTTCTTATCTTCTTTTACCAACCTCTTAAGAGGACGACAAGAGAAGCCACAAGAGGAATACCATTAAAAAGTCTGCTTCATCTTCATATACCTATGCTGCTTTATAATCATTTTCCGGCTACGGATAATTTGAAAGCGATATATCACGAGGGCCAGTACAAAATAGGCACCTGCCTGAATCCATAACGTATGATATTCATGTACCACCTCATTCAATGCCGCCCCACATGTATTGATACGGATGAATCCCTGGATCCCCGGTGTCGAAGGAAACAGATATCCTATAGCCTGCCAGAACGGAGGAATCGCTTCTTTCGGCCAGGAGACTCCGGATATGAATAACAAGATCACAGATGTAAAGACAAACACTAGCATAGGCGCCTCTCGGGTAGTCATAAAACCGGACAATGTCATGGCAAAGAAGATCGAAGCAAACAGATACGGCAGGATGAACAGCAAGATCGTAACCGGATCACCCACTTGAGGCAGGGAGAAGAGTTTCGGCACGACGGCTAATACCCAGATGCAGACAACTACATAAATCAAGATATAGGTCAGAGACTTGCCTAACACGATACGCAACGTCCCGTTGAAATGCCGGCTAATCGGAACAAGGCTGTGGAAACGGTTCTTTTCACGTGCTGTCCCCCCTAACATACCGATCCCTAAAACCAGTGTTTGCTGGATAACTAAAATCAAGATAGCCGGAACTAAAAAACTGGCAAAGCCGTTCTGCGTATTGAAGAGGGTCACGGATTCATAAGGAATCGGATTGACCGTTATTTCCTCCTGTTTTGCCGATGCACCCGGAGCATTATGCATCCGTATTTCTTTCCCTAAGTCGAGTGATACTTCCGTTGCCGCCAGCAAAAACGCTTTATAAAACAGCAGGCTGCTCATATCGCAATACAAGGGAACCGTCGTCTGCTTGCCCGTATGCAAATTCTTACTGAACTCGATCGGGAAATAAAGGATTCCATAGGCTTCTTTCCTGTCCAGCATCCGCTTGGCCTCCTCCATATCCGTCGAGACGGCGACTACCCTGACATCGGGCGTAGCATTCACACGACGGGTAAACTCGCGACTTAGATAAGAATCGGACTGGTCCACAACCACCATCTTCGCCTCGCGTACCACTTCATTATTATAAATAAAGGAATAAAGCAACGGATAGGCAAAAGGCACCAGGAAAAAGAAGATCAGCACGCCCTCGTCTTTGAAGACATTTTTCAATTCATCCTTCCAAATGTAAAAGATGTCCAAGATCCCTTCCTTGATCATATCTCGTAAACGATATTCTCTTTTCATTACTTTCTGTTTTACGGAATATATTTAAAGTACAACAATGCGTTCTTCAAGTTTTTTCCAATCAGGAAAGGCAAAACGAGAAAACCCATAAGCCAGGCATATTCGGCCCAGCTATAAAAGAAAGGCCTTCCGTTCAAAGCCTGGTCGACATAGATCAGAAAATAGTGCCGGAGAGGAAACAGGTTGGAGAGTGCCTGCAAAGTAGGGTCCATCCCCAATACCGGAAAAGAAAATCCGACGATAGAAAAAGCGATCATCCCGAATAGGCAAGCAGAGCTCAACCCTAAACGAAAAGTCGGCAACACCCCTATCATGAAAATCCCGACCGCCTGCGAAGCAATCACCAGCAGAAATAGAGCTGACAGCATCGGTAACCAGCCACTATTCAACGGGAACGAATTAAACCCATACAAGGCCACCGCATACAGGAATGCCACAATCGTAAAAATCACCGTATGAGGGAATATCTTCCCTATGAGGCTCACCGTAAGCGAATTTCCACCCATCTGCAACCATTCGCGGGCCGTCGAGTATTTAATCTCGGAACCGATGCTCAATACCGTCACCAAAAAAATCATCAATTGTAAAACACCAGGCAAAAGTGTGTTATTCAGATAGACCGAATAGTTAAGCCAAGGATTCCCGATCGCGTGTGTATCGATCACGATCGGCTGGAGCTGCGCCATGATCTGGTTTTCAGTATAGCCATGCGCCAGCCCCGTCTGAAGCCCGACCGAAGCACCTGCTAAGACAGACATGGTTTTCATATCCCGAAACAACAGAGATGCAGCAATAAGATAAGTACCGTTCGTATAGAACGACAGCTTAGGCTGCCGACCAGCTGTCGCATCCACACCAAAGTCCTTCGGAATATAAAAAATGCCATAAACTTTCCCTTCCTGCATAGCCTGGCGAGCTTCCTCAAACGAGACGGTTGTCAGCATCACCTTCGTCTGCTCGAATGCATCCAACTGGCGGGCTAAGTTACGGGAGTTGGAAGAGCCGTCCAGATCTACTACCGCAACAGGCATATCGGTAGGCAAACCCTCCTTCATCAACGAAAGAAAAAAGACCACACAGATAGTGGGAGCCACCAACATACAAAAGAAGTAGACCGGGTCTTTACAAATCCTGAATATCTCACGCTTTGCAATTGACAATTTTGGGGTACTATTTAATTTTTCATTATTCATTTAACCTTGTTCTTTAATTGTCAATTATCAATCGTCAATTTCTTAATGACCGACATTCCAGGACGTAAGTCGGCCACCTTTTCCATTGGACGGGCACGCACCTCGAATGTCTTGGAGTCAAACTGTCCGTTCGTTTTTGTCGCTTTCCAGGCGGCATAAGTTCCCATATCCTTCATATAATAAACTTTCAGTTTGACCGGCCGGTTATCCAACGCCGGGATAAAAGCGTCTAATTCGGTACCGATCTTGATGTTTTTCAGATGATCTTCACGGATACTGAAGGTCACCCACATATCGTTAAGGTCGGTGATATTCATAATCGGAGCACCCGTACCGACCAACTCGCCCACTTCAGGAAAACGTTCGGACACCTCCCCGTCGATCGGTGAGACAAGTGCCGCTTCCTTCAAGTAAGATTCCACTTCGGCAACCGCTCCGGCAGCCTGCCCTACGAGAGCGGCAGCCGCGGCCTTATCTTCCACACGGGCTCCGTCTACAGCCATATCATACTGGGATTTGGCAGCTTTCTCAGTAGCGGCCATTGCCTTGTAACTGGCTTCTGCCTCATCGCGTTTCTGGGCAGACATTACCCCTTTATCGAACAAGTTTTGTACGCGCGTATATGATTTCTGGGCAATATCCAATCCAGCCTCCGCCTTCTGCCACATTTCATATGCTCCAGCTATCTCTTGTGCACGGGCACCTTTAATAGCCTTTGCGTTCTGAGCTTCAGCGGCACGACGTACAGCCTCCGCTTGCTGAAGCTTGGCAAGAACTTCGGGCGTATCCAGGAAGACAAGCGTGTCACCCACTTTCACCTTGTCGCCCTCACTGAAACGATATGCTTCGATTCGTCCGGGAACTTTTCCCGAAATACGAACTTGCGTAGCCTCCGCTTGCCCCATGATGATATCATCCGGCGGCGTCAGTAAAAAGAAACCGGTTAATGCAACTAATCCGACCACACCTAAGAATGTGATAAATGCCAATAGCATATTATTGATTGAGTATTTTTTATTCTCGTTCATGAGTTTATAATTTGAGATTTATGATTGTATGATTTAGATAGTGTCCTCAAAAGTATCAAGTCCGTGTTCATCCACTTAATCCGCGTTCCTGGTTCTTCCAGAGAGCTCATCCCCCAGCTTTCCCATCGCTTTCGTCAAGTAGACTTCCGTCAATTTCACCTCTATCTGTGCATCTATCAGGCAGGAACGCGCCGACACCCAAGCCGTCTGCGCCTGCATCAGGTTAAGAGCCGGGATTACGCCTTCCTCAAATCCGAGATTGGCATGACGAAGATTCTCTTCCGCATTCTCCATATTGCGGGTGGAAACGATCAGCTTCTTGTTTGCTTCATTGACCTTGTAAACGGATTGATTGACCTGCAATTCCACCTTCTCGCGTGCATCCTGTAACTCCAAAGACTTGATGCGTGTCTCGGCACGAGCCGAATTGCGCTTATAACTGCCCTCCCACCAGCCGGAAAGCGGAACTTTCACCATTACACCGACATTGAACATCCCGGCAAATTCATTTTTGAAGCCGTTCATGGAATTAGGGTTCGTGACCAAGTAGTTTGCCATAAATGCCACATTCGGCAACATATCCGACAAAACAATCCGTTCCTTCCTCTTATAAATCTTAGTCGCCAAGTCAAGGCTCTTCAGCTCGTTACGATTCATAAAGGCCTCGTTCACATCGGCCGCCGTAACGGAAGGCTCTGTCAGAAAACTTTCGATATCTTCATCTGCTAAAACAAGCGGGTCTTCTAATGGCAACCCGCATATCTGTGCCAATAACATGCGGGAAAGAGCCAGACCGTTATCGACTTTCGTCTGTGCCATCTCTGCCTCATTCAGTTTGACTTTGACGGAGAGTCCGTCGGCTTCGGTCGCTACTCCCTCATTGATCATCGCTGTCATATCATGATCGGTCTTACGGAGCAAATCGACATAGGCATCAGCTAACTTCTTCTTATTTACTAATGAAATCACCTGCCAATAGGTTTCATCGGTTTTACAGATGACATCCTGCAGTTGCTGGTCATTCATCGACTCGGCCAATTGCTTGGCGTACTTAGTAATCTGATTGTAATTGATAATCTTGCCTCCCATAAACACAGGTTGCACAAGTGAAACGCTTCCCACCCAGATATTCTGAATGTCGAGGTGTTGCAAGTCATCCACCCCTTCCATCAACTTTCCAAACACCGGCAATTGGGCGATCGGCCCGAGAGCCCCTCCAATAGAAGCGCCGAGTGCTCCCATATCCAGCAGATTAATATCTTTCTGGTTCCACATATACGCGCCAGTCGCCGATAGTTGAGGAAAATATTTGGTGAAAGCGGCGTTTTTCTCATAGCCGGCCATTTTAATCTTTTCTCCCGAGATCTTCAACTCTTTGTTGTTCTGAATAGCCAATTCACGACATTCCTCCAGCGTCAACGTACGCCCGGCACTTGCATAGCCCGACGAAACCAGTAATGCAACTAATACGACAAATCTCTTCATCTTTATCTTGTTTTATTCGGATTCTTTCCTAAACGGTGCAAAAGTACTGGTTCGCTTTAAATATACAATTGAACTAATTCAATAACTGCTTTCTTATACGTTCACAAGCATATAGTTTCACATGGTTTCATCCTGAAGAAACCGTTGTTTCCCACCGATGAAAATATAGTTTCCCACCAGTAAAAATACAGTTCCATGCCCATGAAACTTGTTCCGCCACCTATTCTGTTCTAGTGAATGAGAGGACTTTCCGCTTCAACTTGCAATACCAGGCATTACTAATTCCCATATAATGGGCGATATACTTATCGGGAACCCGGTTGATCATCCAGGCATAGTTCGTGTAGAGAAACTGGATGAACTCTTCCGCTGTGGAAGAGAGGCGAACGGCCAACAGAACATCCAGTTTATAGATGATCGTCAGCATGATATTCTGATAATAAGATGCAAACAAAGGATAACGGAACGAAAGGCTCTCGATATGATCGCGGGAAAAGCAGAGCAACTCGCCGGCTTCAAGCGCCTTAATCTCAAATTCAGAAGGTTGCTTGGTAAAATAGCCAATGGCGGAAAGGAACGGAAACATATTATCAGCCGCAAAACCGGTGACACATTCATTACCGTTCTCGTTTACATATAAATTGATGAAAAGACCTTTGTTGATGAAATAGGCATCCTGACACAACTCACCTGTACGCAACAGATAATCTCCTTTCTTCACGGAGATCAACTTTGCGTTTTTTGCCAGTTCGCCGAGAAAAGCTTCATCACAGACGAGGGCTTCCGGAAGGTCGGCAAGTAGTCGCGCAAAATGGATATCTGTTTCCATTGCTATTTTTCGAGTGTGAAACTTTTACGGCCGATCAAATTGCCATCCGCAAATATATCGACCCGATATGTACCCGGAGAAAGAAATTCTTCGATATTCCAGTACATCGTAACCGGCAATTCCTCACCGTCATATTCGACCAGTTTCTTCATGGAGTAATTGATTTCTTTTCCTTCGAAGGTAAATACATCGGCACGGCTCTTCAACAGGATATCGTCGTCCGGCTTCATGATACGCACAAAGATCGTCTTCTCTCCGACCGGAGCCGTAATGTTCTTGCTGATCCGGAAGTCAACGACAAATTGTTCCATCTTCTTGATCACCTTTGCCTTTTTTCCGCGACCATTGACAGGAGTTACATTGATACCCGTCGCATCCAAACGGCTTGCCAATGTGACACGTTCCGTCAGTTTCTCTTTTTCCTTCTTCAAAGTGGTAGCCGTAGAAGAAGCCTGCTTGTATTTCTTTACCGCTTCATTCTTTTCCACTTTCAATTGTTCGTTAGCACGATTCAGAGAGTCGATCTGAACTACATAATTACGCATGATCTTACGCAATGTCTGCAATTCCTTCTTTAGACGGGCAATCTCTTTCGTATTTGTCGCCTTTACAGTACGAAGTTCTTCCTGTAAGCGTTGTACTTTAGCTTGCTCGGTAGACAATAGATTCAGTAAGGAGTCGTTACCTATATTAAATTTATATCCTTCATATTGGAGAGACAATTCGTTAAATTCGTCTTCCAATGATTCCTTATCCAGAACATAAGCCTGCTCCAAGTCCTCCATCTGCTGATTCTGATGGAAAATATAGTAGGCAGCACCGGCGATAATCAACAATAACACAACCACTGCCATGATCAGCAATGACATCTTATTTATTTCTTTTGTCTCTTTCTTTTCAGCATCCATACGGTTACGATTAAAAATGAACACGCAAAGGTATGAAAAATGATTTAAATTTCGAATATTATTCCTACCTTTGTGCCACTCAATTAAATAATAATTTGCATGCACGAGAAACTTATTATTCTTGATTTCGGCTCGCAAACAACTCAATTAATCGGGCGTAGAGTCCGTGAGTTGAATATGTATTGCGAGATTGTCCCCTACAACAAATTCCCCCACGATGCTACAGGTGTAAAAGGCGTAATCCTTTCCGGAAGTCCCTATTCCGTATATGACGCCAATGCGTTCAAAGCTGACTTAAGTGAAATACGCGGTAAATATCCTGTATTGGGAATCTGTTACGGAGCCCAATTCCTGGCTTATACATCCGGCGGAAACGTTGAACCGGCCGACTCCCGCGAATACGGACGTGCCAACCTGTCGTATATCGACAATACAGACGAATTGCTGAAAGGCATCAATGTAGGTTCACAAATCTGGATGTCACACGGAGACACCATCACGGTCCTTCCTGAAAACTTCAAAGTAATCGCCAGCACGGACGATGTAAAAGCAGCTGCCTATCATGTGGAAGGTGAACAAACCTGGGGCGTACAATTCCACCCGGAAGTATTCCACTCAACTGACGGTACTAAATTATTAAACAACTTCCTGAATATTTGCGGATGCGCCAAAGACTGGACACCGGCCTCCTTTATCGAATCGACCGTTGCCGAACTGAAAGAACAATTGGGAGACGACAAAGTAATCTTAGCGCTTTCCGGCGGTGTGGATTCTTCGGTTACAGCCGTTTTACTACACAAGGCTATCGGCAAGAACCTGACTTGCATCTTCGTCGATCACGGCTTGTTGCGCAAGAATGAATTTGAAAACGTGTTGAAAGATTACGAACACTTGGGACTGAACGTGATCGGAGTCGACGCCAAAGAGAAATTCTATAAGGAACTGGCAGGTGTCAGCGAACCTGAAAAGAAACGTAAGATCATCGGCAAAGGTTTTATCGATGTGTTTGACGAAGAGGCCCACAAGTTGAAAGATATAAAATGGTTAGGTCAAGGTACCATTTATCCGGACGTAATCGAATCGCTATCCATTACCGGAACTGTTATCAAGAGCCATCATAATGTAGGCGGTCTGCCTGCCAAAATGAACCTGAAACTGGTCGAACCGCTACGCCTTCTGTTCAAAGACGAAGTACGTCGTGTCGGTATGGAGTTAGGTATGCAACCACATCTGATCAAACGTCATCCGTTCCCCGGTCCCGGTTTAGGTATTCGTATTTTAGGTGATATCACCCCGGAAAAAGTACGAATCTTGCAAGAGGCCGACGATATCTATATGTCGCTGATGCGTGAATGGGGCTTGTACGACAAAATCTGGCAGGCCGGAGTGATTCTCCTCCCGATCCAGTCCGTAGGTGTTATGGGAGACGAACGGACCTACGAAAATACGGTTGCTTTGCGTGCTGTAACCTCGACGGATGCCATGACGGCTGACTGGGCGCAACTCCCATACGAATTCCTTGCGAAAGTGTCCAACGAAATCATCAACAAAGTCAAAGGAGTAAACCGCGTTGTCTACGACATCAGCTCAAAACCGCCCGCAACAATCGAATGGGAGTAAAATTCCATATCCGCATTTCAAGTATACATAATGTAAAACCAATAAAAAATAAAGAATCGTATGAAACAAGATATGATTGTTATCCTGGATTTGGGCAGTCATGAAAACACAGTGTTGGCACGAGCAATCCGCGCATTGGGTGTCTATAGCGAAATCTATCCGCACGACATTACGGTTGAAGAACTCAAAGCACTTCCGAATGTAAAAGGTATCATCATCAACGGTGGTCCTAACAATGTAATCGACGGTGTCGCCATCGATGTAAATCCGGGAATCTATTCGATTGGAATCCCTGTTATGGCAGCCGGCCACGACAAGGCTCTCTGCGAAGTAAAATTAAATGAATTCTCCAGTGACATGGAGGCTATCAAAGAATCGGTAAAAACATTCGTATTCGACACTTGTAAAGCCGAAGCGAACTGGAATATGACGAACTTCGTCAATGACCAAATCGAACTGGTAAGACGTCAGGTCGGTGACAGAAAGGTATTGTTGGCACTTTCTGGCGGAGTCGATAGTTCCGTTGTTGCCGCATTGCTTCTGAAAGCTATCGGGGACAAGTTGGTTTGCGTACACGTAAATCACGGTCTAATGCGTAAAGGTGAATCGGAAAATGTCGTTGAAGTTTTCAAGAACCAGTTGAATGCAAACCTGATTTATAAAGACGTTACCGATCGTTTCTTAGATAAGCTGGCTGGCGTTGCCGATCCGGAAGAAAAACGCAAAATTATCGGTGGCGAATTTATCCGTGTCTTTGAAGAAGAGGCACGCAAACTGGATGGCATCGACTTCTTAGCGCAAGGTACTATCTATCCCGACATCGTGGAAAGCGGTACAAAGACAGCCAAGATGGTGAAATCCCACCACAACGTAGGTGGACTGCCCGAAGACCTGAAATTCGAATTGGTCGAACCATTACGCCAGTTGTTCAAGGACGAAGTTCGCGCTTGCGGTCTCGAATTGGGCTTGCCTTACGAAATGGTCTTCCGCCAGCCGTTCCCCGGTCCAGGTTTAGGAGTGCGTTGCTTAGGTGCTATCACACGCGACAGACTGGAAGCGGTTCGAGAAGCGGATGCCATCCTGCGTGAAGAATTCCAAAAAGCTGGATTAGACAAGAAAGTTTGGCAGTATTTCACCGTTGTGCCTGACTTCAAATCCGTAGGTGTACGCGACAATGCACGTTCCTTTGAATGGCCTGTTATCATCCGTGCCGTCAATACGGTAGATGCCATGACGGCTACTATCGAACCCGTCGATTGGCATATCCTAATGAAGATTACGGACCGCATTCTAAAAGAAGTCAAAAACGTCAACCGCGTTTGCTACGATATGTCTCCGAAACCCAATGCGACGATCGAATGGGAATAAGATAAAAAGGAAACATTCAAAAATATTACTCGTCTATTCGCTTGATCACCCGGCAAGGGTTTCCGACAGCAAGTGAATAGGCGGGTATATTTTTTGTCACCACGCTACCGGCTCCGATCACCACGTTATTACCTATTGTAACACCAGGAAGGATGATGGCTCCGGCACCGATCCATACATTATTACCGATCGTGATCGGGTAAGCATACTCCAAGCCCTTGTTGCGATCGGATGCACCCAATGGATGTCCTGCCGTATAAATGCCGACATTGGGGGCGATAAAAGCATTATCTCCTATACAAACCTTTGCCCCGTCCAATATAACCAGATTGACATTCGCATAAAAGTTCTCTCCCACTTCTATGTTATACCCGTAGTCACAGGCAAAAGGAGGTTCTATGATCAAGTTCTCCCCGGTCTTCCCCAAAAGTTTTTTCAGAAGTTCCGTCCGCCTGATCTGCTCGAAAGGACGTAAACGGTTATAATCATAAAGTAACTCTTTTGCACGCTCACGATCCGCCAATATTTCTGGATCATAATTAGCATCGTACAACAGGCCGAGACGGCATTTTTCTTTTTCGGTCATTGTTTGTTATTACTGATTCAACACATGTATCGTATGGCAAGCGACCAATGCCGCCGTTTCCGTACGCAAACGACTTTCGCCTAACGAAATAGGTTCGAATCCACATTTTAAGGCAAGCGCTATTTCTTCGGGACTGAAATCGCCTTCCGGACCGATCAGGACAAGTGCGTTTTCTCCCGGATGATACGTTTGTTTCAAAAGAGGTTTTACCCCTTCCTCGCAATGGGCAATAAACTTACGACCGGCAAAAGGCAGACTAACGAACGTGCGGAAATCGGTCATTCCGTTTAGTTCCGGCAAAGTCGCTTTCTGTGATTGCTTCATTGCACTGACCAAAATCTTTTCCAAGCGGGCAGGCTTAATTTCCTTCCGTTCGGAAAAACGACAGTTCAAACAAGTAATGGCATTAATACCGATCTCGGTCGCTTTCTCCGCAAACCACTCCATACGGTCCATATTCTTGGTCGGAGCCACTGCTATATGAAGATTGAAGTTCCATAAAGCAGGCTGTTCCCACTGTTCCAGAATATTCACTTCGCAATGCTTAGGATGGGCACGGCTGATTGCCGCTTTAAAAAAAAAGCCTTTACCATCCGTCAACAAAATCTCGTCACCTTCAGTCAACCTGAGTACACGAATACAATGCCCGGCTTCTTCTTCCGGAAGCTCTAGGTTCACAGCTATCTCCGGCGTATAAAATATCTGCACTTGAATAAATTAAAAGTTAAAAATTAAAAGATTTCCCCATTGTCAATTGACAATTAACATCATTCCTATTATCGTAGCCGAAAGTACCGATACCAACGCACCGGCAATCATAGCCGGAAAGCCGAAACGAGTGATCAGTTCCCTCTTTTCGGGAGCCAACACGCCCATCCCTCCCAGCAAAATACCAATAGACGAGATATTAGCAAAACCACATAAGATATAGGTAGACATTAAAATAGATTTCTGATACAGAAACAAACCGGCATCTTTCCATTCCTGTAACTGGAAATAAGCGACAAACTCGTTTAAAATGGTTTTCTGTCCCAACAAAGAACCGACCAGCATCACATCCTGATAAGGAACTCCGATCAGCCACATAAAAGGAGATAAGATCACTCCCAATATAAACTGGAATGTCAGTCCTTGAGCCTTCCCGCCTGTAATGGATACGATCCAGTCATTCAGTCCGGTATAGCGTCCGATCACACCCTCCAAAATATAATTGGCAAGTGCGACCATTGCTATGAATACAAGCAACATCGCTGCGATATTCACCATCAGACGTACCCCCGTCGACGTACCGGCAGCCAACGCATCCAATACAGTGGAATGCTGTCCGACCTTCTCCATCTTCACCAAGCGGTCGTCGACCTTTTCTGTTTGCGGACAAAGAATTTTAGCCAGAACAATAGAACCCGGAGCAGCCATCAGCGAGGCCGAAAGCAAATGTTTCGCAAACAGAACCCTCGACACAGGATCACCTCCCGCCAACATACCGATATAAGTTCCCATCACTGTTCCGGCTATCGTCCCCATTCCGGAAACCATAACCAGAAATATTTCCGACCGGTTCATCGCCGGCAGATAATTCTTGATCAAAACAGGGGATTCCGTCATTCCCAAAAACACATTGCCAGACGCAACCAATCCTTCGGCTCCGGAAATATTCATGAAACGTCGTAGCAGCCAAGAAAATCCTCCCACTACGCGCTGGATAATCCCCCAATAATAAAATAAGGAAACCAAGGCCGAGAAAAAAATCACCACCGGAAGTGAGTTCAACAAAAAGATAAACCCTTCACTTTTAGTTACCAACGGCCCTAAAAGGAAAGCAACCCCGGACTGAGTAAAATCCATCAACTTAATAAAAGCCTTGCCCACCCATTCCAGAACAATTCCGACTACAGGGACATACAATACGGCAAGAGCAAAGACAAACTGCATAAACAATCCGCCACCCACCAATTTCCAATCGACCCGTTTCCGATCGTAACTCATCAGATAAGCAACCCCCAACACCGTAGAAATCCCTACTATACCACGTAAAAAAGACTCAAGACTAAAACCAAGTTGTTGTTCTATCATCTAGACCTGCCCTCCTCTTCACGACGCCGGATTTCATCTTTGTACATCTTTGCATACTCGTAGTTCTCATCGGCTATCGCTTCATCCAAACGATCCGACAATTCATCGACATCCAAAAGAGAAAGCCATTTTTTCAGCTTTGTTTCATCATGTATTTCCTCCGGCTCCAGAGCCAATATGGAATCATCGTCCTTGTCTTTCTCCTCTGCGGAATTTTCAAGCACGACACCACATTCACGGACAATCTCAGGTGTCGTATAGATATCGCATTTCACACGCAAAGCGATGGCGATAGCATCGGAAGTACGCGAATCCAAGCGAATCTGTTTTATTCCATCCTCAAAAAGCAGTTCGGAATAAAATACACCATCTTCAAACTTATAGATAAAAACCTCACACAAACGAACACCGAATGCCTGTGCAAAAGTTGCAAACAAATCATGCGTCAAAGGACGAGGAGGCGTGATGCGTTCCAAAGCGATCGCAATAGACTGGGCTTCCGACGTCCCAACAATGATAGGTATGCGGCGAACCCCATCTTCTTCAGCAAGAATCAAGGCATAAGCACCTGACTGTATCTGGCTGTTCGTTAAACCTTGCACCCGCAATTTTATTCTTGTATCCACACTATTTAGTTTTTTAGTCAATACACAAAAGTAATATTATTTCGGAATCTTAAAAACTTTCGAAAGAAAAGAAAAATACAAAGGGCCTAAAAAAAGAAAAGGTTGTCATCACGACAACCAATCTTCATTGCTAACCTTAAATCTAATACCATGAAAAACACAGTGCAAATATATAGATTTTATGTTATTCAGCATAGTTTTACGGCAGAATATTTATTTTTTTAGCATTATTTTAGCCTGCAAATCGACTGTTTAAAGGTGATTAACAGTTTATTGCTGATTCTTTGTATATTCATCCGCTTTTTCTTTCATCCTTTTGACACGCTTTTGTGTTTCGGGATGACTCGAAAACAGTTGGCGGAACTTAGATGATTTGGGAGCTTCCACACTTAATTCCAAGAGTTTATTAAGCGAATTATACATACTATAAGGATCGATACCGTTCGCGATACTGAACTCAAAGCCATAATCGTCTGCCGCATTCTCCTGCTTTTGCGAATACTGTGCACTGGCAAGCGTTTCGGCCAAACTCCCCAATTGCGAATCGGTCAGCTTGGCAACCGTATTGTTGGCAGCCCCGACAGCATTCTTGGAGGCCGAAGTCAGATAAGCCTGCTTCATGGCGTCTTTCGAATCCGTATGTAAAACATGACCGATCTCATGACCGATAACGGCCAGCACTTCATTATCATCCATAATCTTCATCAAGCCTCCACAAACACGAACGCTTCCGTCGCCGCAAGCAAACGCGTTCACGTCGATCACATTATACACCTTAAAATTCAGATCGAGACCTTCGACCTTGATATCTTTCGTCAGATTTGCCAAACGCTGTCCCATCGCCGTTTCCGGTCCGGCAATCTCATTATGCGTATCCATCCACTGGATATACTCGCGAGCCATGGCAGCCACGTCCTCGTCCGACAAAGTCACCGCTTTTGCTACATCGGATGCTGCATTCACTAATTTTTTAGTATTGATGGATTTACCTCCGATTTTAAACTGAGCCGAAACATTCAGGCTGACTCCGGCAACTAAAACCATTGATAATAAAATAGTCCTTACTTTCATATCGTTTGTTATTGTTTTAAATAATTCTCTACCTGATTAAATGTCACATCCTTCAATACAACTTTTTTATCCTTGTCCAACAGATAAAGGGTCGGTATCGCTTTCAGATCATAAATCTCATCATTTTTCAAACTCACCGTACTGTCATAAGAATTGATCCAGCCTGCAGGCATATAGGAAATATGTTTTTTCCAGGCCTCCAAATCCTCATCCGGGTAAACAGCCAGGATTTTAAGCTTGTTATTCTTGATCCACTCCGTCACAAACGGCGAAGCAGCGAGCTGATCCGTAATTTCCTTACAGGCATGGCAATCCGGATTATAGAAAAACAAGAGTAGACAATCAGCTTTCGTACGATACAAAGTTCCTTTTTTACCGTCCACCAGCGTGTACGTGAAATCTGTAGCCGGTTCTCCCACCCTGTTCTTAAGAGCTAATTCGAGCAAATGGGCCGGACGTATTTTACTGACTTCATCCAGAAACGGAGCTTCCAATACAGCATCCAATACATAAATATACAAAGACTCATCCCTCATGGGAGAATTCGGATCATAAAGATATTTTTCATACAGGCCGGAAAAATAGACGAACATCGAACTATCGGTCGACGCTTTACTCATCATCTCTTTGATAGAAGAAGCGGCCACTTTCGCCGGGACATATTTCATCATATCGATATAATTGGAAGTCGCTTGCTCCGTAATTTCCGGGAAATGAATCAGAGTTGTATCCGTAAAATCGAACTTATCCCAATAATGTTTTACCAAGTAAGCGGCGCGTTCTTCCGGTTCTGTAATGACACTGGGAACAGAAACCATTTGAAAAGTATGTTCTTTCGTGTTTCCTGCTTCCGTTTTCTCCACCTGTTGGCCGTTGCAGTTGCAAAAGATCAATATAAAAAATAATAGGTAAAGTATTCTTATCCTCATAGTATCTTGTTTTTATTCCCGCAAAGATATGATTTATCAGCAATTAAAAAACCAGAGAAACAAATAATTAACGGTCTTATGGAAAAAAGTAAGAGGTTATCCGAAAACCGACTGGCTCATTCAGAAAAAAAATGTCGGTGTTCTGTAGATAACCTCTTACGAGCTACAGGTTAAAATTCGAGGTACCTTATATTTTTTTACCTTATCGATAAATCAAAATAAATTATAGTTCGTCCGCAAGACTTTAAATTCCGTCCGACGGTTTATCTGATCTGCAATCTCTTGCTGCTCAGGAGTCATTCTTTCTATGAATTCTTCGGTCAGGACATCTCCTTCATTCAGGAAATCATAATTCTTGGCCATCCTCTTATTGATTGCTTTAGGAACACTTTCGCCATACCCTTTAGCCTCAAGTCGGTCTTGGGCAATTCCTCCGGCAATCAGATAGTCGACAACCGACTGTGCTCGCCGCTGCGCCAACCGTTCGTTGTACTGCTCCGAACCTTTCCGGTCAGTATGCGCTCCTAACTCGATCGTTACATTCGGATTGTCGTTCAGCATCTTAATCATTTCATCCAACGCTTTCTTCGATTCCGGACGCAAAGTCGCCTTGTCGAAATCATAGAAAATATTTTCGATCACGACAGGTTTACTGATCGGGGAAAGGAAAAAGTCCACGATATATGTTTCGTTCTTCTCCTCCGGCCCTGTTTTCAACTCAAAATTCTGATTCAAGTATCCACGTGCGCTTGCCATCATCACATAGCGGATATCACGTTCCAGTTCAACCCTGTACTTACCGTCTTTCTTTGCCAAAACTTTTTCGTTCAAACCATCCCTTCCGACAATACGGACCGTAGCATCTTCTATCGGGTTCTCGTCCACATCCGACACGATACCTTCGATAAAGATAGTGATAACCGGCAATTCGAAAGAATACAAATGGTCATATCCACGCGCATCATTGCGATTGGAACTAAAAAAGCCACTTTCTTTATTTCCGGCAAACGTGATACCGAAATCATCGCCGGACGAGTTGATCGGCGCCTTCATATTCTCGACATTCCACTTGCCCGTGCTGTCCAAGGTTGCTTTGAAAATATCCAACCCACCCATTCCCGGATGTCCATCGGAAGCAAAATAAAGCGTTACGGAATCCCGCACATAAGGAAACATCTCATCACCAGGCGTATTAATATCAGGCCCCAGATTTTCCATCGGTCCGAAGTCACTGCCCACGACACGCGCCCGAAACAGGTCTTTGCCTCCATAACCACCTACGGCATCCGACACAAAATACAGATACTTGCCGTCCGGCGATATCGAAGGGTGGCCGAGAGCCGTCACCGAATCTTTTACGATATTCGCCCTGGTTCCTTTTCCCCATTTGGCACTGCTGCGGGAAGATATATAGATTTCAGAAGTACGCGGCCCTTCCGGATCCTGTGCGCAATAGGTGTAATACATCGTATTCCCGTCTTTGGAAAAAGAAGGCGTTCCCTCGTCAAACTCGGTATTCACCTCGTCTTCGAGTTCGACCGGAGCCAACCAAGCTCCATTCTCGTCCTGCTTTACCAGAAATAAATCGTTGTTACGCTGTCCGGTGATGGCACTATTCGTTTCTTCCTTATCTTTCCCGGCTCCTTTCGGGGTACGGGTAGAAGCAAAATACAGTTGATCGTACTTTTCACCGTACAACATCGGACTGAATTCGGAACGGCGGGAGTTAAACTTGTCCATCCGCTTCACCGTATAGCGGGTCGGCGACTGTTTCCATTTCACGGCCTCCTCGCAACCGGTCACGCCGTTAAAGGCCAATACGCTGCCCGGTTCCGCCAGCAGGTAGTCGTTGTAATATTTGACTGCTTCTCCATAACGTCCGCTCTTCTGGTACATCTGCCCCAAGCGAAGATTCACGATACTGTCCGGATACTTATACCTGAGCGCGTTCATATAAGCACTGGTCGCACGCGGTGTATTGTTGATCAGACGGTTACACTCTGCCATCCTGAAAGCGATATATCCACGCAAGTCTCGCTTGGCAGGAGGAGTCTTCGTATATACTTTCCGGTAAATGGCCGCCGCTTCAAAATATTCGCCGATACGCTGCTTCTCTTCCGCATCGCTCAACTTCGCTGATTTACAGGAATACAGAAAAGACGCAGCCAACAACAGGAACAAATATGGGGTAAATTGTCTCATTTGCTATAATCTATGTTTTATATAAACAGGATTATGTACTATTTATTGTATGATCATTACAACAACAGCGAGCTGTCCCCGTAACTCAAAAAACGGAAATCATGCCTTAAGGCATAATCATAAATATTTTTCCAATCCCCTTTCACAAAAGCGGATATCAGCAACAACAACGTGCTTTTCGGCTGATGGAAATTGGTCACAATACCACGTACGATCTTGAACTCATAGCCTGGAGCGATAATGATCCGGGTAGCCGTCACCAACTTGTCCGCCTGGTGTCGGTCCAGATAATCCAAAATATTTTGCAAAGCTTCATCAGCTGTTAACCTGTTATTCGTCTCTTCGTAAGGCATCCATTGTTTGACGATCAGTTCATCGGCTGTGGCATCCGGATTCGAAGCCAACGTGACACCCATATAATAGAGGCTTTCAAGCGTACGGACCGAAGTCGTGCCGACCGCAATAATCTTACCGAGGTTATTCTTGATCCGTTCGATCGAACTCCGGCGCACCGAAATAAATTCGGTATGCATCTCATGCCCTTCGATCGTCTCGCTTTTCACGGGTTTGAACGTCCCGGCTCCGACATGGAGCGTCAGTTCTTCCCGTCCGATTCCCTGAGCATCGATAGCAGCCAGAACTTCCGGTGTAAAATGCAAACCCGCTGTCGGGGCGGCCACCGAACCTTTTATCTTGGAGTAAACCGTCTGGTAGGTCTGCAAATCGCTTTTCTCAGTTTCGCGATTCAAATAAGGAGGAATCGGCAATACGCCCGCTGCATCTAACAGATCAGCAAACGTACAAGTCGGATGATCCCACGTAAACTCGATGAGGTAGCTGTCCCCGCAGGTCTGCAATTTTTCCGCTTTCAGTATAACAGTCTCACCGTCGAGCTGCACCTCCTTCTTCAAAAGTCCTTCTTTCCATTTCTTCAGATTGCCGACCAAACAAGTCCAGCGGCAACATTCAGTCTGTTGAAAAACCAAAGCATAATCATGCGGCTCGACCGGCTCCAGACAGAAAATCTCGATCTTCGCCCCTGTCTCTTTCTGAAACAGAAGACGTGCCTGGATCACCCGTGTATTATTGAATACCATCAGAGAACCCTCCGGCAAATAATCCGTAATATGCTTGAATATACTCTCGCTGACTTTTCCTTCTTTATATAATAAGAGCTTCGATTCATCCCGTTTGGGTAACGGGAACTTGGCGATCCGCTCGTCAGGCAGCGGATAATCAAAATCTTCGATGCGTATCTGTTGCGTCTTTGTTGTCATGACTTTTACTATTACAGGCTCTTTTAATCGAACCGGATTGCAAAAGTACAAATTTATTGACATTTTGTCGTATTCTTCTTATCTTAGCAGAAAATTATAAACCTAAAGATATAAACCGATGGATTTCAATATCAGACAAGAACAGATAAAAGACTATGAAGCAGTTCATAAAGTAGTAGAACTCGCTTTCAGAGATATGGAAGACAGCGACCATAACGAACCTTTTTTAGTAGATCAACTACGTCAAACAGACGCTTTTATCCCAGAGCTTTCATTGGTTGCCGAGGTTGACGAAGAAATTATCGGCCATATCCTGATGACAAAAGTCGAAATCGTTTCAGAAAACAAATCCGTCACCTCTTTAGGGTTAGCTCCCGTTTCAGTTCTCCCTGAATATCAAAATCGGGGGATCGGATCAGCCTTGATCCGTGAAGCACACAAACGAGCCACCGAACTGGGATACGGTTCTGTCGTCTTACTAGGACATAAGGACTACTTTCCGAGATTCGGCTATAAACAAGCCATAGACTCCGGCATCGAATTTCCTTTCGATGTTCCCCACGAATATTGCATGGCAATCGAATTGCGTCCGAAAAGCCTTAAAGACGTACAAGGCATGATCCAGTATGCCAAACCATTTACGGAATAACCGAGAAGAGAAAGCAGGGAAAAAACTATCCGTTTTCATATTGCATGGAGATCAATATCCCGAAAGAACTCAAAAAATAAATACGAATAGTCAAAAACCCTTTCTGCTTTATAAGTGGCTCTTGAAGTTCCAAACCGTTTCATAAGATGAAACTTTTAGTCGGCAAGTGCATTCACCAGAAAATATCAACAAGAACAGGTATTACTCTTCAGGATTTACTACTTTTGTAGCAAATAACAAAAGTAAATAGAATGATGAGTAACATAAAAGTAGGAGACAAAGTGCGCTTCCTGAACAGCACCGGTGGAGGTGTCGTTCGTAGTTTCAAAGGGAAAGATCAAGTTTTGGTGGAAGATGAAGACGGATTCGAAGTACCGGCATTGATCCGCGAATGTGTAGTCGTAGGAGACAGCGAGATGCAGGTACACAGCTCCCGACGCTCACCGCTGCCTTCCGTGACACAGGCTGCTGTCCCGCAACCTAAGAAACCGGAACCTCAACCCGAAGTAGAAAAGGTAACGGAAACCATAGAAGGCGAACGGCTGAACATCTATTTGGCTTACCTCCCGATAGAGCCTGCCAAAGTGATACAGGGAAGCGGCTATGAAACCTATTTTATCAATGACAGCAATTACTATCTGTTTTTCAACTATATGAATCGCCAGAACAATAGCTGGATCAGCCGCTATAACGGCATTGTGGAGCCGAATACACAGATCTTCCTGGAAGAATTCGGTAAAGAAGAGTTGAACGACTTGGAACGTATTTGCGTACAACTGATCGCTTTCAAAAAAGACAAACCTTATTCATTGAAGAATGCCATTTCGGTAGAACTCCATCTCGATACGGTCAAATTTTACAAACAACACTGCTTCATGGAAAATGATTTTTTCGATGAAGATGCAATGGTATACCCAATCGTACGCCAGGACATCCCCGAAAAAGAATTACTGATCTCTGCTGCCGAACTCCAGCAAGCCATGCAGCAGAAGGTGCACGAAGACCGCCGTGTCCCCCAAACGATCGTCAAGAAGAAAGTAACCGACAGCTCAATTCTGGAAGTGGACCTGCATATCACCGAACTGCTGGACAACACCAACGGGCTGAGTAATGCGGATATGCTGGATTACCAGTTGGAGAAATTCCATGAAGTGCTCGCCAAATATGCCGCCAACAAAGGACAGAAAATCGTCTTCATCCACGGTAAAGGTGACGGGGTACTGCGCAAAGCAATCGAGAAAGAACTGAAAACAAAATACAAACAATATTATTACCAGGATGCCTCTTTCCGTGAATACGGCTTCGGGGCAACGATGGTAACAATCAAATGATCATGGCGATTGAAATTGAAAGGAAATTTCTGGTAAAAGGGGATTTCAGCAAACAGGTTTCCAAATCCGAACGTATCATGCAGGGATATATCTGCTCACAACCCGGACGGACGGTACGGATACGCATCCGGGGGGAAGAAGGATTCCTCACGATCAAAGGTGCATCGGACGAGAATGGGTTGAGCCGCTACGAGTTCGAGCAGAAGATACCACCCGCGGATGCGGAAGAACTGTTGAAACTCTGCGAACCCGGTATTATCGACAAAGTACGCAATCTGGTCCCTGTCGGGAAACACACCTGGGAAGTCGACGTCTTCCACGGCGACAACGAAGGACTGATCTTAGCGGAAATCGAATTGGCTTCTGAAGACGAACCTTTTGAACGGCCGGACTGGGTCGGACACGAGGTCAGCGGAGATCGTCGTTACTACAACTCGATGCTGACAAAATATCCGTACAAACAATGGTAAGATTTATGATTTCAGATTTATGAAGACGATAAAGTCATAAACCTGAAATCATAATTTATAAATCACAAATTATAAATCAATGAACAAACTCATCATCTCCCTCGCGGCAGCCATCCTGTCGCTACCGGTAGCAGCCGATGAAGGTATGTGGCTGCTGCCTCTACTGAAAGGACAAAGATTCCCAGAAATGCAAGCTTTGGGACTTAAATTGCAGGATTATGATATCTATAGCCCCGACTCAGCTTCCTTGAAAGATGCCGTCGTCATTTTCGGAGGCGGTTGTACGGGCGAGATCGTTTCGCCGGAAGGATTGCTCCTGACCAACCATCATTGCGGCTACGGTTGCATCCAGCGCCACAGCACGCTGGAACATGACTACCTGACAGACGGCTTCTGGGCCATGTCGCGCGATCAGGAACTTCCGAACCCCGGCATGACCGTCACTTTCATCGATAAAATAGAAGACGTGACCGACTATGTGAAAAAGGAACTGAAAAAAGATACCGATCCTAACAGCATGAACTTCCTATCTCCGAAATTTCTGAACGGACTGGCAAAAGCAAAAGTCGGAGAAAAGTTCCTGCAGGACAATCCAGGCACAGAAGTTGAGATAAAGGCGTTCTATGGCGGTAACCAGTATTTCATGTTCACAAAGAAAATCTATTCCGATATCCGCCTGGTAGGAGCTCCTCCCTCATCGATCGGAAAGTTCGGCGCAGATACCGACAATTGGATGTGGCCGCGCCATACAGGCGACTTCTCCGTTTTCCGTGTCTATGCCGATGCGAACGGCAATCCGGCTCCTTACTCTGACAAGAATGTCCCGCTTCGTCCGAAACGCTGGTTCAAGATCTCATTGAAAGGCGTCCAGGAAAATGACTATGCCATGATGATGGGATTTCCCGGCCGTACCAATAAATATTATACTTCCTGGGAAGTGGCGGAACGCCGTGATATTGACAACACGATCCGTATCCACATCCGTGACTTGCGCCAGAAAGTTATGTTGGACGAGATGTTGAAAGATCCAGCTGTCCGGATTCAGTATGCCAGCAAATATGCAGGCTCAACGAATGCTTACAAAAATGCGATCGGTAGCAACTGGGCCATAAAAAAACGTAATTTCGAACAAATAAAAAAGGAGGAACAGGACAAACTGATTGCCTGGTCCAACAAAATGTGCGAACCGAGCTACCCCGATGCCCTGATGGCGATCGAACAGATCGTATCGGACCGTAAAGACCTACGTTTCCGCAGTTGGATGTTGGATGAAGCGATCCTGCGAGGAATTGAATTTACAAGTGTGCCAACCCAAATGGATATGGTCATAGAAGCCTTGAAAGGGAAAGACAAAAAAGCCAGACAGGAACAACTCCGGCTGTTGGAACGGGCTTATCATGGATTTGCCAACAGCAATTACTCGGCCGACGTAGATAAGAAAATCGCCAAAGTGATGCTGAAAGAGTACCGCAGCCAAGTCGATCCGAAAGCGCAACCGACCTATTTCGAATTAATCGACAAGAAGTTCAAAGGAGACACAGACCGATTCGTCGACTATCTGTTCGAGAAATCCATCTTCGGCAGTGAGGATAATTTCAATAAATTCCTCTCTCGTCCGTCTGTCAAAGCACTGGAAAACGACCCGATGATTCTTTTTGCCAAGTCTGTCCGTGCAGAAGAAGCCAATCTGAAGAATGCGTTAAAAGGATTTGAAGATGGGTATGCAATGGCTCACCGTAGTTATGTAAAAGGTTTGCTGGCCATGTACGGCGATCGTGCCAATTTTCCCGACGCCAACTTTACCCTGCGCCTCACCTACGGACAGGTAAAAGGGTACAGCCCGCGCGACTGCGACTACTATGGCCATCAGACAACACTGGACGGAGTGATGGAAAAAGAAGATTCCACCAACTGGGAATTCGTAGTACCAACCCGCCTGAAAGAACTGTATGCTGCCAAAGATTTCGGACGCTACAAAACTTCCGACGGAAAAATGCCAGTTGCCTTCAGCACAACCACCCATTCGACCGGTGGGAACTCCGGTAGCCCTGTGATGAATGCAGACGGTGAATTGATCGGTATCAATTTCGACCGCAATTGGGAAGGAGTCGGCGGCGACATCCAATATCTCCCCGATTACCAACGCAGTATCATTGTCGACATCCGCTACGTTCTCTTCATCATGGACAAATATGCCGGAGCGGGATATTTGTTGGATGAGATGGAAATTGAAGAATAACTTTACACCAAGAGAGACTTGGCAGGTCATAACGCTATGCATTAACTACCCTAACTCATAAAGATAACACTATGCTTTACGGGTGTTATATTTTGTTTTTCATAAAACAAACTGTCGGCAGCATTCTCAAAAGGGTATAGGCTATTTCCGAAAAGCCTATACCCTTTTTATCATCTCCCTATAGCCTGTCCTCGTATAGGTCATAGGCTATATTTTTTCACCTTTAGGCTATCTTCCAAGGGACAGGAAACCTAATAAAACGACTCACGACTACTTTTGAATAAATGTTTTCGACAACTTTATGGTTTACCATTCACCTTCTAATCATATGCTTTGTTTAACAAGGCTTATGGAAGGTGAAGGTAATTCGTAAGAGTGAAGGAGGACATGAGCTTACCTTCATCTCTTAAACCTTTATGAAACAAAAGGTACAAGCAAAAGGTGACAACAAAAGCTATGACTTATGGGATGAAAAGTCATCAGTTATTGCCAGAGAAGCACTTTTTGCCATCGCTTTCCGGATATTATACCTATAAACCAAACATGCCGTCACAAAATAAAATGCACACTGTACCCACAAGGTAATATATTCGGGGTGTATCTCGCTCATCGAAGCCCCCATCGAGTTCAGCTTGACATAGGCCATTGTCGCCGGGGCTGCCGGGATGAGATAATGCACCAATTTCCAATACCAAGGCATCAGTTCCATCGGGTATGAGACACCGGAAAGAAAGATGAGGCCGACAGAAAAGAAGGCGATCATCAGAAGCGGCGCATCGGAGTCCGTAAAGAACAGGGACGCCGTAAGCCCGAAAAAACTAGTCGCCAACAAGAAAGGAATCATCAGCATAATGACATATAGCGGGTTGCCGATATCTGGGAGGCCGAACATCAAGGGGATCAACCCTAATAGGAACAAAGCGAAAACCGCATACAACATACCATAGACAAATGTCTTGCCGATCACAACCTGCGCCATCCGTTCCAAAGAGAGGTTCACAGGATTGCCGGCAAAACGGACAATCAAGCCGCTATACCGTTCGTCGCCACTAATCATAGCGATCACCATCATCAACGTCTGGAAGATGATCACGACCAGAACCGAAGGAATCAGGTAAGTTCCATAACCCTCAGTCGGGTTGTAGAGGGCAGTCCCGACCACCTCGACTGCCTGGGCAGAGGCTAGCTTCGTGGTAGCCTCCTTAGGCAGGAATACCAACATCTCCGGCCGGTAGTCATCGTTCAGCGCCAACATGGAGGCGGCCGAAGCTTCCTGCATGGCAAGGTAGTAAAGGAAAGCACTTGTCGTCTCGTACATGATGAAAACAGACTCTTCACCACGGGCAACACGATCTTCGAAGTCATCCGGCAGATAGAGAATACCAGCCACCCTGCCCGACTTCATCATATCCTGGGCTTCCGGATAACCGGTAGCCGTAGTCACGACATTGACCTGCGGGGTAGCGTCAAGCAGGCGGACATAGTGGCGGCTCAGTTCACTATGAGAATGATCGACAACGGCAACCGGAACTTTACGGACCAAGTCGGGAGCGTACATATAATTGTAAAGCAAGCCGTAAACAAAGATGCCGCCCATCAGTACAAGCAGGATGGCATAGCTGCCGGCAATCGTCTTGAACTCATCGTGTATAACAGATATTACCTTCATATTCATATTTCTTTTTTTAAGAGACGAGATGCCTCCACATCTCTTCGTTCACAATCGCTTTCTTCAGACGAGGCAACATCAGCAGCGCAGGAAGAAGGAAGCAGAGCAGCGCAACGTAATTCATCCAAGTCCAAGCAAAGCCGTAATCCCCATAAAGCAAGTTCTGGTATATCTCAGTGAAGTGGCGAACAGGGAACAAGTAGGAGGCATAATACACCGGAGCGTACATCGAGGGCACGGGAAAAGTCACCCCTGACAGCGTTGCACCGAGCGAACCGACCATCGACACGATACTGATAATGATACTAAGCACGGGAAAAACGGAAAAGATGAAGACCGCCAACGCTTGTGTCGAGACGACAAACAAGATCGCCGTTAGGTTGAGCGGCCAGAAACCGCATGAGAACGGTATGTGCATAAGGCCGAACATGACGTAGTTCGCCAATATGCTCATCAGGCTAAAGATAACGGTATAGGGCAACAGCTTTCCCACTACCGCCGTCAGGATATTGCCGCCTGCTGTTGAGAGCCACTCCGCCCCTGTCCCGAACTTGACCTCACCACCAATAACATAGACCGTTGTCAGCAGGATAATGACCTGGAAAAGGATAAAGAAGAAAGGATTGCTCAAGTAGACCGAATAGTCCAGATCGGGATTGAACAGAGGATGACTGCTCGCCTTGACGGGGAGCAGAAAGGTGGCAACCCGCTCCTCCCCGATACCCAAGGCGGTGGCTTGCATTACGACCGGAGCCATCGAAAGTTGACGAAGGACGGCTTCGAAAGCGCCGCGCACCTCACCGCCTACGCTCAGAAGAGCATAATGGTAGTAGTAGGCAAGCGTCGCCTGCCGTCCAGCTATAGCATCAGCCGTGAAGCCGGTGGGGATCACGAGGTAGCCGTATATCTCTTTCGATTGGGTAGCACACCGGGCTGCCGTCTCGTCGACATAGCGGTGTGTAACCTTGAAAGTGGGAACGGCTTCGACAGTCCGCACGACTTCCCTCGACATGGAGGTATTGTCTTCATCGACGACACCGACGGGTATGTTCTCCATCTGTCCGTTTCCGAAGATAGTGGACATGAAGAAGATACAGAACAGTGGCAGCACGACGCACACCCCGAAATAGAGACGTCTCGAGACCATCCGTACAAGTTCTCTTCGAAAAACCCGAACAAATTGACAATTCATCACACTATTCTTAAAATTGTTCATTATCAATTATCCATTGTCAATTCAACCAATACCGACATTCCAGGGCGCAGCCCTTCCACCTTTCTTACAGGCAGAGCATGTACCTCGAACGTACGAAGATCGTAGCTGCCCGTCTGCTTAGTCGATTTCCAAGTAGCAAAACTACCTAAGGGGCTGACATAATTGATCTTGAATTCGATGTTCTTCTTGTCAATAGCCGGGATATCGGCAACAAACGTCCCTCCCATCGGAAAGAACGGCAGGCGGTCTTCACGGACATTCAGTACGATATGCACGTCGTCAAGCACGATCAAGTTCATGATAGGCATCCCTGCTCCTACCAGCTCTCCCCTTTTCGGGAAGATTGTCGATATCTGGCCGGATTCCGGGGCTGTCAAGCGGGCGTCCTGCAAAAGGGCTGCAACCTCTTCGACCGTGCCTTTAGCTGCGTTCACCAAAGAGCGGGCACTCTCTCTATCCTGTATTTGGGCGCCGTCGAGCGCCATCTGGTATTGGTTCCAGGCCGCCCGTTCACCGGCTACGGCAGCATCATATAAAGCTTTCACTTCGTCTCGCCGTTGCGAAGAAACAACGCTGTCCCTATACAGGACTTCAATACGGTTGTAGGTGGTCTTTGCCAGTTCGAGGTCCGACTTCGATTTGTTCCAGAGCTGCTGGACAGTGGCAATGATCTGCTTGCGCGTTCCCCCGTCTACCTTCTGGTTTTGGAAACGGGCGATACTTTCGAGAGCGTTCACTTGCTGGTATTTGGCAAGCGCTTCAGGGCTGTTGATGACAACAAGGGTGTCTCCGGCCTTTACATTCTGTCCTTCCTTTACTAGGAATGTATCGATACGGCCAGGCAGTTTTCCGGAGATACGTATCTCGGTTGCTTCGATTTGTCCCTGCAAGATCACAGGTTTATCCTTCAACAAGAACATACCCACGAAAGACAGGATGATTACGGCAATCAGCACTACTATAAAGGAGATCGCCAGATATTTCTTCGATTTGTCCATGATTATACGGTTTTATGTTTATAAGATCTCTGTTTTACCGTCCATCCGGTATTGGTGGAAAGCTTCGGGAATACCACAAATGGACAGGAGATTGGCAAGCGCCACATCGTATTGGTAGTAGGCGAGCAAGAAGGCGGTCTTCACCTTCGAGAGCACCACCTCAGCGTCTACCACATCCGACGAGGTCGCCATTCCTTCCTTGAAGGATTTCTCGCGGATACGAACCAGTTCGTTGCTCATCTCAAGCGTAGTATTTAACGCCTTGACATTGTCCATCGCATTCTGCATCTGGGAGTAGAACTTATCGACTCCTACCTGCAAATCGGTCACGGCTTTCTCTTTCCCGATGGCTAACGACTGACTGGTCAGACGTGCCTGCCGGATACGTTTTTCCCGGTCGAGTCCGTCGAAAATGTTCCAGGTAAAGCCAACCCCGATCATCGTGCGCGGCATGAGATATTTGTCGACTCCATCCGCATAGAGAGTCTGCTTGCCGATCAGGGCGATATTGGGGAGATAACCTGAACGACCGATCTTCAACTGGTCGCCGGCGATATTTTCCTGTAGCTTCAGTTGGTTGACCAAGTAATTGTTAAAAGGGATCATCTCCTTGAAATAGTTGGCCGAGGGGATACTCTCGTTGATAAAAAGGGAAGTCGTCGTGCGGATCACCTGTTCTTCTCCTATGTTGATCAAGCTCTTGAGTGCCTGACTGGCGACTTCGAGGTCTTTCCGGGCGGATTCGAGTTCGCGCTTCGCCTCTTCCATGCTTACCTGGGCTACAAGACGCTCAGCCCGGTTGATCATCCCTTGTTGCTCTAACTTCAAAGCCTGGTCGTAATGGATTTTCAGGGAGTTGTAAGTTTCCGTCTTGACCTCGACAACCCGCTGGCCGAGACGTAAGCCAAAATAACTTTCGATCAGCAAAGCCTGTTGGTTCGCGCTTACCTGTTCGCGGTTGACTTCGGCAACGGAGACAAGTTTCTTGCCGATCTTGCCAGCATAGATGCGCTTGCCGCCAGTAAAAATGGGCCAGGTCAAGTTTGCATCGATCGACGTGACATTTTGCGAGATGAGCGGCAACGTCAATGTGTTTTGTCCAATCTTATCGAGAAGTGATGAGATAAACTGGTCGTTGGGCAGGATGGAATGGACATATTCTTTCGCCGGATCGGTGAACTGGTTCAGGGATTGGCGTACCTCGATCGGGTTCGACATATGCACATAAGCTCCCGCAGCACTGATAGTGGGATACCAAAAAGCATTGAGCTTCTGGTGTTCATTCTTCGCCAGCTCCACTTCCTTCCCGGCAATCCTGAGGCTTTTGTTCTCGCTTCGCAAGAGCGTAAGAGATTGCTCCAGCGACAAATCCATAGGCTCTGTCTGGGCAGAGGAAAAGACAGGAAGAAACCACAGCAGGGCGATGCTGAAGTGAGTAAAGTTACAAATCATAAATGTGTCTAAATTTAGTTTGTGCGAAATTTATGACTTATAACAAGGCGATCGCCTTTATTGTTCCCCAGCTACTACCGTTTCTTCTTAAGGTCAGGCAAGAACCACGTGACCAATCCGATAAGGGGCATATAGCCACATACGTTATAAACCGCCTCTATGCCATACCGATCAGCCATATTCCCCAACACAGCCGATGCAATCCCCGCTACCCCAAAGGCAAAACCGAAAAAAAGACCGGAGATCAGACCTAATTTATACGGTAATAATTCCTGTGCATACACTAGAATAGCCGGGAAAGCCGACGACAAGGTCAAGCCGACACAGAAGCTGAGAACCGTCGTCAGATATAGGTTTTCCACGTGAGGCATGATTAGTGTAAACGGGGCTGCACCTAAGATAGAAGCCCAGATCACGTACTTCCGTCCTACCCGGTCACCGATCGGTCCGCCTAACAGCGTTCCAATTGCCGTCGCAATCAGGAAAACAAAGAGATAAAGTTGAGAAGCTTGCACACTGACCCCGAACTTATGAATCAGGTAAAAGGTGTAATAGCTATTCAAACTCGCCATATAAATATATTTGGAGAAGATTAGGATCAACAGGATCGCTATCGAGAATACGGTCTTTCCCATCGGGAGTGGTCTGCTGACACTCGTCTTAAGCGTTTCTCCTTCCGCTTTCCTCAACCGGAGCAGGAAACTTTTATACCAATGCCCAACAGGGATCATCACCATAATCGCAGTAAAAGCCAGGATCGTAAACAAGGCGATATGCCTCCGCCCGTAGGGGGCGACAAAAACGGCTGCAAGCAACGGTCCCAACGATCCTCCCAAGTTTCCTCCGACCTGAAACAACGATTGCGCCAATCCTCGCTTTCCACCCGATGCGAGTGAAGTCAACCGGGAGGCCTCCGGATGGAAGACCGACGAGCCGATCCCTACCAATGCCACCGAACAAAGGACTAATGGCAGCGTATTGGCAAAAGCCAAGCTCAACAACCCCACAAGCGTAAAACTCATCCCTGTCGGCAACGACCATGCCGAGGGCCATTTGTCAAAAAAAAGTCCAGTCAACGGCTGACATACGGATGCAGCCGACTGGTAGACAAGCGTTATCAACCCGATCTGGGCAAAGCTCAACCCTAAATCTTCCTTAAATAGTGGATAAACAGCCGAGATAACGGACTGTAATGTGTCATTCAAGCAGTGACATATGCTCAAAGCGACCAGTATACGGAAAGTGATCCCCGTAGTGGCCTGTACCTTGTTCTGTTCCATTAATTAACCTCATTGCCTCTTTCGATTACAAAAGTACATATAAAAAAGAGATCTGTCAGAAAGATTGTTCGAAATATCCGATTTAACACTTACATTTTAATACAACGCCAAGATTACAGACTAACTGATAGCCTTTTAAGGTCTATTTGACCATAATTTATGAAACTTTCGTTTAGCATATTTGTAGTTCTTTATGTAAAAGGGCGTGAGCCAAACCCGATATGAGTTGTTTTATATTCGAAGTCGAATACAAAAGCATGAATAATGATTCTTTAGCTTAGCTTACTGCCCCCGGAGTCGAAAAGGATTTTTGCATCCATCTCTCCCGAAACCTACGCCAATTTCCCTATCTCCCTTATCGCCTTGATGTAGAGGTCAGTTTCACTCCGGACAGTATCTAAGTTCAAATAGAAAAGGCTACTCTTCCTCCCCTCCCGGTACATGAAGAATAAAGGTGGTAGCACCGATCGTTACAATGGCGCCTTCTCCAACCCGCACCTGTTCTTTCTTTCCGACAAGTACGCTGCACAGAAATGTTCCGGTAAGACTCGGGAAATCGCGCAATGTATAAATGAGCTTTCCTTCCTTATCTTCTTTCACATTGATCACACAATGTTTACGCCCCATGCTAGGATCGCTTGTGATGATGGGGACATCGACTCCGTCAGTATCTTTATTGCGGCGGCCGATCACGTTATCACCCATTACAAGTGGAAGTTCCTGTTTGAATCCAAAGACATTTTCGATTACCGTAATATAGCCGCAGGAGAAGTCAGGTTCCTTCACCTCTTTTTCCTGTCCCGATTCGGTACGGACTATTTTTCGTCCTAACTTGATCTTAAACTGAGAACCACATTGCGGGCATACGAACGCCAACACTTTACCTTCCGGATATTTCGTTTCGTCAAACGCTAACTGATTATCACACTTGGGGCAGAAAACTCTCTTCATATCTTATTTTTGGATATCGACATATAATTCTGCGCAAAGATACAGTTTTTATTCATAAATAGATTTCATCTCGCAGGTGAAAGAAAGAATATTGGATGCGATTTGGGCTTGATCCGGAATCGCATCCTGTGAATTCTGACAAATTTCCTTTTATAGTTCCTTAATTAAGGAGTAAATTAAAATCGATAAGCAAATCCCAAATTAAAAACAGCTTGATCAAAATCACTAACTAACTGATATCGCAATTCGAAATTCATAATCCAATTATTTGTCAACACAAAATCGGCTCCACCACCAATATTCACTCCTACTCTACATTCATTATGATGGTCATCGTCCTTGTCAATATGAATATGATCTCCATCCACATCTATATCAAATCCATCGCCCAAATCAAACATCCAATTGGAAAATGTAAAACCAAATAAAGGATATAATTTGACACTCCTCCCCACAGGACATAAGTAATGAAGATTCATATTCACGTCCAACATACTAACATTGTCATTTTCTATAAAATAATTCAAAGACGGTTCGAGACGTATGGGGTTAGTTATGTTATATTGGTATTTCAACCCTAAACCAATACTTTCAATTTCTGTCCCATAACTCAATCCGAATCCAATCGCTTGTCTGCCTTTTTGAGCATAAATGTTACTCAACATAACAAACAATAGTCCTAAAAAAATTAAAATCTTTCTCATTTCAATATACTTTTATATCTATAAATGTTAATCATCATCGTCATCCCAATCATCATCGTCATAGCCATCGTGCCATTTATGATGTTTATGATGTTTGTGGTGTTTATGTTTTTTATGATGCTTATAATGGTGTTTATCGTGATGATCACAATACGAGCAATAATGTTCATGCCAACAGTTACTATGATAATGAATCCTGTCATAAAAAGGCTTGTAACATGTTGATCCCGGTCTTATACCTATCTCTATTAATACGCGATCCCAACCATGTCGATGATAACGTTTATAATAATCACAGACATCCCGCATATGCCTACCGGAAGTTCTGGCTATTTCAAGAGCCAAACCGACATTCCCCCAATTTCTTCCGCACCGCCTGTAATAATCATCCAATGAATTATTGGACATATTATATTCTACACATAAACGCTTTCGATAATCTGATAGCTCCACTGAGGCATATTTATTTGCCCTGCTTATAAACAGAGATAACCTATCCTGTGCAAATACGGAACAAGAAAAGGCTACTAATAATAGTATGATTTTAAGCTGTCTCATATTTCGCAAAATTATTGAATTGATAAATACTATTAAAGTTGCAAACATAAGCATAAAAAAAACAATAAACAATCTTTTCTTACTAATCACGGCAAGTCTTAACCATCAATAAAAATAAATATCCAACAGCTGCAATATCATTTTTTGCATTAATCTTTAATATTCAAATACAAACAAAAAAGGCTATCCTAATTTAGACAGCCTTTTTTGATTTCTTATTAAAACAGTATCAATAATACTCCTTATTTACTTTGCAGTTGTCGATACACTAAAATTTTCTATCAATATCTCACCTTTAGTTTCATATTCTTTCACCAATTGGTTTACTTCTTTTCCATCTATATAAGCAGTAACCAGCACCTTCAGTTTTTTACCTGATACATCTGAAGTACTTGTTACAGAACCTGCACAAGTCATAAAGAAAGCATCATCCCCTGTCTGACAGGATACCTTAGCATCTTCCATTCTTGTTACTGAGTGCGATTCTCCTAAATACTTACCGTCCTCATCATACAATTTCGTAGGCCCACTAGTCGTATTAACCGCCCCAAAAACAAGTCCTAATTCAAACGCGTCTATATCACCAGATTGTTCCACTACAATTTTGTGTATACCTGTATCAATTACTCCTCCCTGATCATCATCGTCACTACAACTAACCAATATCAGACCTAAAAACAAAGCAACAATGCCTAACAATGAAAATCTACCTTTCTTCATACTTTTGTCTTTTTTAAATTTACGGCACAAAAGTAATACATTCATTCAAGAATGCAACATTATTCAATTTTAAACAACCCACTTATCTTCAAAAATATAGAAACAAAAAATAACCCTCCCTTTTACATATTCCAATAACATTTGATTATCCGAATATTTCATTCGACCATTTTAAAACATCTATATAAAGTTCCTATCTCTTAACAAAGAACCTACGCTAAAAAAATATTATATACCCAAAATAGCAAAACAAAAAAAGGCTATCCTCACGGACAGCCAATCTTCATTGTTAACCTTAAATCTAATACCATGAAAAACACAGTGCAAATATATGAACTTTATGTTATGTAGCATACATTTTTACTTGGAAAATTCATTTACTTAACCATGTTTAACAAAATCATGCTACAAAACATAATTTTAGATACACATTTGGCTTCTTCGAGAACCTCCAGTTCCGGCTTTGTATACAAAAACAGCATATTCGCATAACTTTATCCGAGTATCAAGAATAACAATCCATTTATATTCCCTAATTTTACAATGTTTTACGAAATCACATGATTATCATAACTTTTATCATAAATAAACAAACCAATAAACGAAATATACAAAAGATCACAAGAGACGGAACAAAAGAAAAAACAGATCTGTTTTGAAATTGGCGTTAGGATCTTATATGCAATAGATTAATGTTTTATATGCAACACAATAGACATCATATGCAAAAAAACGGATATGCCTCATTTTCCTACACACAACCCTTTGAAAAAAGAGCTGAACCTGGAAAATATTTACCAGAAGCTTCCGATAGGTATCGAGCTATACGACAAAGAAGGCAATTTGATCGATACCACGAATGAAATAAATATACGGGAGAAACTGCATGCGGCTGAACAAGAACAGCGACCTGCTCTTACAGCTGATCAACGATATTCTCGATTTCTCAAAAATAGAAGCCAGCACATTCGACATTCATCCGAAGAAGTTCGACTTCAAAGAAATTTGCGAGGAGATCTATGCCGTCCATACCTTAAAAATACCGGATCATGTACGCTTCTCTTTCAACCGGGACTTACCCTCCGTCAAACTTAACTCCGATCCGAAACGGCTCACACAGGTAATCTCCAATTTCCTGACCAATGCAATCAAATTCACATCCAATGGCGAAATCAAACTGGATTACCGATTGAAAGAAAATAAGATATATGTATCCGTAACAGATACCGGCATCGGAATCAGCGAAGAAGCATGCAAAAACATATTCGACCGTTTTGTCAAACTGAATGCCCACAAGCAAGGAACGGGTCTCGGACTATCCATCAGTAAAAGCATCATAGAAAAACTAGGTGGTAATATCGGTGTCTGCTCCACTTTAGGAAAAGGTTCCACATTCTGGTTCACGCTTCCGCTAGCAACAAACGGAGTATCGGACACACGATAACACAAGGGAGAGGAAGGCCTATTTCATCCTCGTATCGGCTCCCCACATGAGTTTTTCACGGAGAGTCTGATAAAAAGTATGGTTATATCGTTTGATCACCTTGGTCGTATAATCGGCTTTACTCACCCGCAGCTGTATGCCGGTCGGGAATATCTCGGAACGCCCATCAAGGGCGATCAGAAAATATTTGTTCCGGCTTTCCACTCCCAGGGTGATCGTAAAGGAATCCGGAATTACCAGCGGACGGACATTCAACGAATGAGGTGCGACCGGACTCAACACCAAATTCTTACTTTGCGGAATGATAATCGGACCGTTCACACTCATCGAATAGGCCGTCGAACCTGTCGGTGTAGAAATGACTAAACCATCAGCCTGATAAGACGTCAGATATTCCCCGTTAAGCGCCGTATGGATCGTAACCATGGAAGAGGTGTCCCGCTTCAGGATCGCAATCTCATTCAAGGCATAATTATAACCGTGAAACACCCGGTCTTCCGTATGAAGGCGCAATAAAGTACGTTCTTCCGTCTTATAGTAGTTTTTAAATAATTCGTCCAGTGTATCTTCAATATCATTGCTCGCCACATCCGCCAGAAAACCGAGGCGGCCGGTATTGATGCCCAAAATGGGGATATCCTGCTTATTCACCCTGGCGGCAGTACGCAGGAATGTCCCGTCTCCTCCCAGACTCAACGCCACATCCAAATCAAACTCGTCGCTTGTCAAGATGCCCGATACCGGCGGTTCATAGTTCAATGCATCCGTAAGGAAGAGATAAAAGTCACGGTCCACGAAAACCTCAGCCTCCAAAGAAGCCAGTTTTTCAAACAAACGCTTAATCACAAGTTGCTTGTCCGCCTGATACTCACTGCCAAATATTCCAACCTTCTTCATCCCCGATTCGTATTTTTCTAATTGTCAATTATCAATTGTCAATTGTTTATATGTTCATATAACGGACCAATTCTTCCATCCGCTGCTGCAACAGGTCGTCCACCATTCCTTTTTCCATGAAATAATAGAGGACAGTATAATTAAAACGCTCAAAACTACGGATCACAGGAGAGACGTCTTCCAGATCTATTTTGATAATCAGATGCAATCGTCCGGTCGTCTTATCCGTATAGGAAAGCAGGCTCAAGATATGCGCATTATTCGCCTCGATCAAACGGGCGATATCCGTCATCGAATAATCCTGCGGCATCACTTCCAGCACAAAAACACTTCCGGCCGTATCGGCATTGCAAAGCTCGGACAGGATATCGATCAGTTTATCGCGCGTAATGACCCCGCGATATTCTCCCTCCGTACTTACGACCGGAAGGAGGCTCAACTGATAGCGAGTGACCAGTGCCAACGCCTCATAGATATGGGTATCTTCTTGAACACTCGGTGAAAACAGAACCGGATCACCGATAATAGCAGTTGGATCAGGCATCGCCAACAGGTCTTTTTCCGAAACCAGACACCGATATATGTTTTCGCTTAACAATGGCAGATGCTTTAACTTAAAATCATCCATCAAGGCTAATGCGTATTCCCCAGTGTCAAAACTTTTTAACACCGGAAGTTCCTTCGTTATGAAATCTTTCACCAACATTCTTCTGTATATTCCCTAAATACTGCTAAATTTGCCGATACTTTTGTGCAAATGTAATGAAAGAAAAAAGATATAACGATATACGATGACAAATTTAAGTGTAAACATTAACAAGGTCGCAACCATTCGCAACGCACGCGGTGGCAATGTACCAAACGTATTAAAAGTAGCATTAGACTGTGAAACTTTCGGTGCACAAGGGATTACCGTTCATCCCAGACCGGACGAACGTCATATCCGATACAGCGATGTGTATGCCTTGAAACCGGAAATAAAAACAGAGTTTAACATAGAAGGTTATCCTTGCGAGAAGTTTATAGACCTGGTTCTGAAAGTAAAACCGACGCAGGTGACACTAGTGCCGGATGCTCCCGATGCCATCACATCAAATGCGGGTTGGGACGTGAAAGCCCATTTCGACCAGTTGAGCGAGTTAGTCGAAACTTTTACCTCACACGGTATCCGTACTTCCATATTCGTCGGAACGGATCTTGAGAATATCGAACTGGCTGCCAAGACAGGAACCGACCGCATCGAGTTATACACGGAACCTTATGCGACCCTCTACCCTGTAAACCGCGAAGAAGCAATCGCTCCTTTCATCTCTGCCGCCGGACTTGCCAAAAACTTAGGATTAGGCGTAAATGCCGGTCATGATCTGAGTTTGGAAAATTTGGCTTATTTCCATCAAAACATTCCGGGGCTGGATGAAGTTTCCATCGGTCATGCCTTGATCAGCGATGCTCTCTATTACGGGCTGAAGGAAACAATCCGTTTATATAAAGAATGTCTCGTCTATTGACAATAGACAATTAACAGATAATTCATAAATCACAAATCACAAATCAAATATGAGCATTTTACTTTCCCTGCAAGCAGTAGGGGCACAAACAGCAGAACAGATGCCGGACCTCACGGCGGTAACAGCACCCACGGAAGCTGAAATCAATGTAATCGACCTGGCTTTTAAAGGGGGGTGGATTATGGTTGTCTTATTGCTATTGTCGCTGATGGCATGTTATATATTTATCCAGCGCCTGATGGTCATCCGCCGCGCCGGTAAGGAGGATGAAACATTTATGAACCGCATCAAAGATTACATCCATGAAGGGAAGGTTGATTCGGCCCTGAACCTGTGCCGAAGCACCAACACCCCTTCCGCCCGTATGATCGAGAAAGGTATCACCCGCTTGGGACGCCCGATGAACGACGTACTGGTTGCCATCGAGAACGTGGGTAACCTGGAGATCGCCAAACTCGAAAAAGGATTCCCGCTGATCGCCACGACAGCCGCCGGCGCTCCCATGTTGGGTTTCTTAGGTACGGTAACCGGTATGGTTCGCGCCTTTTTCGATATGGCTAATGCAGGAACGAATGTAGACGTAACCTTATTGTCGGGCGGTATCTACGAAGCGCTGGTAACAACGGTAGGTGGCCTGGTTGTCGGTATCATCACCCTGTTTGCCTACAACTATCTGGTTTCGCAGGTAGACAACGTGGTAAACAAGATGGAAGCCCGCACGATGGAATTTATGGACTTATTGAATGAACCTGCAAACTAAAGATTTATGATTTATGATTTATGATTTATCCCGACACAGATACAATCATAAATCACAAATCATAAATCATAACTCAAAAAGTTATGGCTTTAAAACGAAGAACAAAAGTAAACGAAAGCTTCAGCATGGCTTCCATGACGGACGTCATATTCCTGCTGTTGATTTTCTTTATGGTTACCTCCACCGTCGTGATTCCGAACGCCATCAAGGTGACGCTCCCACAGGCACAAAAGCAGACTGCTGCCAAGCCACTGACGCGTGTCACGATCGATGCGAATCTGAATTACTATGTCGCTTTCGGTAACCAACGGGAAAAACAGGTGTCTTTCGAAGAGATCACCCCATTCCTGCAAGACAGTTATGCAAAAGAACCGGAAATGTTTGTAGCCTTGTATGCAGACGAGACGGTCCCTTATAAAGAAATCGTACGTATTCTGAACATCGCAAATCAGAATAAATTCAAGATGGTGCTTGCCACCCGATCACAAAAATAGTTGAGATTTATGAATTCTGATTTATGATTGATGCGTCGATGATAAATCAGAATTCATAAATCATAAATTATAATTCATAATTCATGAAGTTAAATAAAGATGACATATATGGCATAGTGGGTTCGGTGGCATTCCACCTGTTCATCCTGCTGATTCTGGGATTCACGGTTCTCAAAACCGTCGTTCCCGATGAAGACGGCGGTATATTGGTGAACTTCGGAAATGTCAATGCGGCAGCCGGGACTTTCGAACCGAAATATACCGGACAGGAACCTCCACAAGAAACGACGACTCCTCCCCCTCCCGTTCCGGAACCGAAGGTAGAAACTCCTAAGGAAGATCTAGTGACGCAGGAGATCGAAGAAAGCGTCGCAATCGAAGAAGCAAAGAAGAAAAAAGAAAAAGAAGAGCAACGCAAGAAAGAAGAAGAGAAAAAACGGAAAGAGGAGGCTGAAAAAGAACGCATCCGCAAGGAGGAAGCCGAGAAGAAACGCCTTGCCGAAGAACGCCGCAAGAAAGAACAGGCCATCAGCAACAAGGTCGCAGGTGCTTTCGGAATAGGCAGCCAAGAAGGGAACAGCCAGGGAGATGCCGGATCCGGAACCGGCAATCAGGGTAGCCCGTTCGGAAATTCCGACCACGGGGCTAATGAAGGTGTTGGCGGATATGGTTCGTTCAACCTGAACGGACGTTCGATCGGAGCGGGAGGTCTACCACGCCCAGCTTACACGATCCAGGAAGAAGGACGAATCGTAATCAACATTACGGTAGATCCGAAAGGAAATGTTATATTTGCAGAAATAGGCAAAGGTACCAACATCGACAACGGTTCCATGCGCAAGAGCGCCCTGGACGCGGCCAAACGCGCCAAGTTCAACAGCATCAGCGGAGCGAACAACCAGAGTGGTACGATTACCTATCTGTATAAACTTAAATAATTTATGATTTATGAGCAGTTGATAAATCATAAATTATAAATCATAATTCATAAATCATGAAGAAAGCAATTGTATTCTTAGCGAACGGTTTCGAAGAAATGGAAGCCCTGGGGACTGTCGATATCCTGCGTCGCGGTGGAATCGAAGTTACAACTGTTTCCATCACAACCGATCCGGTTGTCATCGGTGCACACAATGTTCCGGTCACAGCCGACACGACATTGAACAATGCCCTGTTAAATGATGCCGATGCCCTCATTCTCCCCGGAGGCATGCCGGGTGCATCGAACCTGAACGATTCGGAGGCCGTCAAAGAAGCATTGCTCGGACAATACCGCGAAGGCCGTATCGTAGCTGCAATCTGTGCCGCTCCTATGGTATTGGGCGGACTCGGCTTGTTAAAGGGCCGCAAGGCGACCTGCTATCCGGGTTTTGAACCGAAGCTGATCGGTGCGAACGTCACCGGTGAAGCCGTTGAAGTCTCCGACAATGTGATAACCGGCAAAGGCCCCGGATTAGTCATGAATTTTGGCCTCGCCCTGGTCGCAGCCATCAAGAACGATGCGGTTGCGGAAGAGGTTGCCGCAGGGTTGCTTTTGTAAGAAAAAGATCAGTCCACATTGATAGAAGGTGTCCCCAAAGCCCTTATTCCCATCTTTGGTGTGAGAACAGGACAGTTTTGGGACACCTTCCATCTTTTACTAATTGCAAACATTCCGTAACAATACCGGAGTATCGTCCTCCTTTACCCTTTATATTCCGATACCATATAAAAGACACCGAGCGCAAATTTTGGTGCAAATGTCCGTTTCGACTACCTTTGCATCAGTTTTATCAAAAAGAATACGCAGTACGATGAATAATTTAAAAGGATTTGCCTTTGGTATCTTGACATCCGCAACCTTCGGGTTAATCCCGCTGTTTACCTTGCCCCTGATGGCAAAAGGAATGCAATTCGATTCCATCCTGTTCTACCGTTTCCTGTTCGCGGCATTGGCCCTGGCAAGTATTATGGCCGCAAAGAAAGAATCTTTCCACGCGGACAAGAGAGATATCCCGGTATTAATATTGTTAGGTTTTTTCTATACGGCCTCCGCCATGTTCCTGTTCTGGGGATACAATTTTATGTCGGCGGGGATCGCCACAACGCTGCATTTCACCTATCCGGTATTCGTAACGCTTATCATGCTGTTGTTTTTCCGGGAAAAGACATCCTGGATTACCTTGATGGCGATCGTATTGGCAATCTGCGGGGTGGCACGTCTTTCGATAGGTGAGGAAGAAATAAGACTGAGCGCATTAGGTGTGTTCATCGTGCTGCTGTCGGCCCTGGGATATGCGCTCTATATCACGACCGTCAATAAATTCTTAGCCGGGGGATCAACCTCCAGACTAAAGATGGGCGGACGCAAACTGACCTTCTATGTATTCGTTGTCAGCACGGCTCTGTTTGCCATCAAGGCGGGAACTAACCAGGGCATACAACCGATTCCCGACAGCATGTCATTTGTCAATCTGATACTGTTGGCGATCGTTCCGACAGTTATCTCGAATATCACCCTCGTGCTTGCCGTGCACAATATCGGCGGAACGCTTACCGCCGTATTGGGTGCCGTAGAACCTATCACCGCCGTATGTGTCGGGATATTGGTTTTCAGCGAGCCTTTCACCCCCAATCTGGCAGTAGGCATCCTGCTTATCATCATTGCTGTAACGATGATTATCCTGTCCAAATCGATCCAGGGCACATTACGGAAATTATACAGGAAAGCGGCCCATTTTCAGGTTTCGAAATAAGTCCTTACAATCGGCGTCTTACGTTTATAGTTCTGAGAGCTTGCGATTAAAGTATCGCAGACTCTCAGAACTATAAGTGCGGGCCGACGGTACTTACTCTTGCAAGAGAGAATCTACGGCAGTCCGGCTACAGACTCGATCCCACATATACGAATAAAAGGGAAAGGACTGCCGCAAAAAGAAATACATTGCGTGCCGTATGTCCCAATGTACGGTTTAACGCCCTTCCTTCCAGTGTAAGCAATTCCCGTGTCGTGTAAAAGCAAAGGGCGAACAGGATCCCGAATAAAAACAGAATCCACCAAGGAGCATCCAGAACAAGCGGGAGAACCAAGAGAAACGCCACACATTCATTCAAAATATAAAACACCCGACCGAAACGGCGACCGAACAAAACGATTGTCGTCCGTTTGCGGGCAGCCTTATCCTGCACGTAGTCCCGGTAATTATTGACAACTAAGATATTCACAGACAAAAGCCCCAAGGCCACAGATAGCAAGAAAGACAACAAGGAGAAACTCAACGTCTGTATATAGTAGGTGAAACAAACCGGTATAACCCCGTAAAACAACAATACGCAGACATCCCCCAGCCCGTTATAAGCCAAAGGAAAAGGACCGGCAGAATAGGCCAGCACACATATGGCGATCGCAAGTCCCACCCATATCAGCCGCCAGTCCGCAAAACAGATCAGTAGCAAACCGGACAAGCAAGCCAGTCCCAACATGACGAACGTACCTGCCAGCATGGCTTTCGGAGTGATCCAGCCTTGCGCCACCGCTCGCTCCGGCCCTAACCGGTCCTCCCGGTCGGCTCCCTTCTTAAAATCGAAATAATCGTTCGCAAAGTTACTGGCTATCTGGGCGAAGAGAGCCACAAGGAGGCACAATACTGCCGGTGTTATATCGAACATCCCGTCATAATAGGCCAATGCGCACCCCAATAAAACCGGACTGACAGAGGCCGGCAAGGTCCTGGGACGTGCCGCCTCCACCCAAGCCCCAGCAAGAGATTTTTTATCTTCCATATCTGTTTTCAGCATAATTTGCATGCAAAAATAAAAACAAAAAGGGCACATATTTGTTTTTTACGCAAGAATTCATATATCTTTGCAACATGAAGAATTTTCTATTCATATTGACCCTACTATTCGGAATGTTGCTTTTTGTACCCGAAGACGTACAGAACAACGATACTACACTTGATTTACAAGTGCAGAAAGAGGCTGTTATGATAGAAAAAGGAACAGCTGACATGCAGCATAACCTGGAAATACTCAGCAGCGACTTGAAAGGTTGCAATTGCCTGACACCTCGCAGAAGCATCCAGAATGTCAGCAATACTTTAAACATACGATTACTGAAGATCGAAGAAAAGGCAATCCAGTATTTTCGCTTGAAAGAAATCAATCTTCTCCGGAAAGTATCCGAAGAGGTAACAATATGTCAGACCATTAACTTTTCAACCCTCCTTTGCCGCATGGGATACCATGTGTATGGCCTGCGGAAAATCATTATTTGATCGTAAGTGAATAATCTCTGATTTCGTATGGGATATGAATTCCATACCGTTTCTTTTATTGCATTTTCCGAAATGCGAACAATTTTATTATTCACTTAAAAAATCAAATAATTATGTCTACTAAAAAGAATAAATTCAGTATCTATATTTATGTCGTTATTACTATTATCGGTTGTGTACTCGCTTGCAGTTCCATCGTTCCGAACGATTATCTGAAACTGGTAGTCGTCATGGGAGCCCTCGGTGTAGGCTTGTATGGCATCATGAAAGGCCTTAGCACTCCTTCCACAACGGAAGAAACAGCCAGCCCCGAAAAATAAAAGATCGTTTCACAGCCTAAAAAAATACAGACATGAAAATAAATAAAGATCTTGTGGATGCAACTATGATGTTGTCATTCATTATCTTGGTATTAATCGGAACAAGCGACTTCTCCAATATGTTATTAAAAGAGATAACAATGGGTAGTCTTGCCGTGCTGAGTGTAGCGATGATTGCTTTACGGTTCATTCATATGCGGCAGGAAGCCAATAGTCCGAAGGATGAAGAATACGAATATTAAAGAATAATTCCTAACAACCCTAACTGAATGTCTATTAGCTTCCTGTTGTTTACTTCGTGGTGATCTCGAGGTTTTCCGAGGTACGTTTTTCTGCCTATAAAACAACTTGCTGTTTACTTGGTTACGGCAAATATTCTTTGCCGGGATAACAGGAAGCAAGACATTTTAATAGATTAACAAACGAATAAGGAAAAAAGGGCTATGATTACAAGTTTGACGTTATTGATTCTCTCGCTGGTAGCGCTTTACATAGGGGCCGGTTGGTTAGTTCAGGGGAGTTCCGCTTTAGCTCTCAAAGCCAAAATTTCACCTTTGGTGGTCGGTCTGACCATCGTTGCATTCGGGACAAGTGCCCCCGAACTGGTAGTAAGCCTGAACGCCACGCTCAGCGGACAAGGCGATATTGCGATCGGAAACATCGTAGGTTCGAACATATTCAATATTGGAGTCATATTAGGAGTTTCGGCAACCATTTGCCCGCTTCAGGTAAAAAAGCAATTACTCCGAATCGATATCCCGGTCATGCTGGCCGCAACCGTACTGTTCACCATCCTTTTCTGGAACGGGACATTGGGGCGGACGGAAGGGCTTTTCTTTCTAACAGGTATTATCATTTATACAATATTCAGCCTCTTCTACTCCCGCAAACATGGAACAGAAGGGTCGAGCCAGGAACTCGAAGAACAGCCTAAGCACTGGGCTGTCGATACGCTGGCCATCGTCGGGGGTCTGGTCGTCTTGGTATTTGCCTCTCGATTATTGGTGGACAATGCCGTTTCCATCGCCAAAGAGCTTGGTGTGAGCGAAGCAGTTATCGGGCTTACGATCGTCGCAGCCGGAACAAGTATGCCGGAACTGGCAACATCCATTGTTGCCGCTTACAAGCGTAAAACGGATATTGCCATCGGGAATATCGTCGGCTCAAACTTATTCAATATACTGACCATAGCCGGCTCTTGCTCGCTTATACATCCCATCGAGGCCAAAAATGTAAACTACATCGACCTACTGGTCATGTTGGGCATATCCGTCCTGCTCTTGCCGCTGGTGAAAAGCGGGCAAAAAATATCCCGGACGGAAGGATTCGTCTTGATTCTCTTCTATGTGATTTACATGTTCTGGTTACTTCGCGACACACTCTGACAGAGTATTCATGCAAAAATAAATTTCAAGATGAACAGGGCTGCCAGCACATACATGGTAGGGCTTACCTCCCTATGTTTGCCGCATCCTAACTTGACCAGTACATAGCACAACAATCCTAAAACCATTCCGTCGGCAATGGAATAGGTCAGTACCATCATGATCATGGTGATAAAAGCCGGAAGCGCTTCGGATATGTCATCCATATCGACTTTTGTGATAGAATCCATCATAAACACCCCGACCAGTACCAAAGCCCCCGTCGTTGCCGCACTCGGAATCAGCAGGAACAGGGGAGCAAAGAACAAAGCAAGCAAAAACAACACACCCGTCACCAGCGAAGTGAACCCTGAACGTCCGCCTTCCGCAATACCGGAAGCACTCTCCACATAGGTGGTAATCGTAGAACTTCCCATCATGGACCCTACCGTCGTACCGATCGCATCGGACATCATTGCCTCCTTTACGTGGGGAATCTGTCCGTCTTCTTCCATAATGCCTGTTTTCGAAGCCAGGCCGACCAGTGTACCGACCGTATCGAATATATTCATAAACAGCAAGGTAAAGATGACGATTGCCATATCCAACGTAAAAAACTCATTGAAATCAAACTGGCAGAACGTCGGAACCATCGAATGAGGAATGGAAACAGGCAGGAACCCATCCGGAATTTCCGTCACTCCTAACGGAATACCGATCAACGTACAGATCAGAATGCTGTAGAACAACGCTCCCTTCACTTTCCTCAAGACCAGGATACCGCTCAACAGAATCCCCACCATCGCCAGGATCGAAACCGGAGTGAACGGTCCGAACATCACGAAAGTCGCCGGATTCGGAACGATGATGCCGGCATTCTTCAAACCCACAAAAGCGATGAACATGCCGATCCCCGCCGAAATAGCGAAGCGCAGGTTCATCGGTATGCTATTCAAGATCACCTCCCGGACGTTCAGAAACGTAATCAGGATAAAGATCACCCCCTCCACAAACATCGCTGTCATAGCGGTCTGCCAGGAATAACCCATGCCCTGCACCAACGTAAAAGCGAAAAAGGCGTTCAGTGCCATACTGGGAGCCTGGGCAAAAGGCAGCTTTGCCATAAAAGCCAGCAGCAAGGTAGCGAGGGCCGAAGCCAAAGCGGTTGCAGTAAAAACAGCGCCTTTGTCCATCCCTGTCGTTGCCAGGATAGAGGGATTGACAGCCAGAATGTAACTCATTGTCAAGAACGTCGTAATCCCGGCAATGATCTCCGTGCGCAATGCCATTGTCTGTGGGTCGAACCCAAGTAACTTCTTCAGCATTTCCAATCTGATTAATCGAATGACCACTTAATCGCCAGTGTCGGAATAGCATAAAACCCTTTACGTGCACCGAAATTCTGGCTCAACTCTACCTCACTGCCGACACTCAGCTTGAACTTATCATCAACATGTTTTAGCTTGTTAAGATTCACCCAGAACTGCGGTTCGGCCAAGAAAATAAAGTTCCGGTGACTACCGTCCGCATAATCGGTCCGTTCCCTCCACCAGTCTGCGAAACCGCTGAACGTGCAAAGACCGTTCTTGACAAAATGAACATACCAAGTGCCTGTCAACTGGAAGTTGTTGGGTTCCCGATGTTTCTGGATATATTTATACATAGCGGTAAGCGTGAAACCTTTCGTAAAATCCGGATTATTCCAGGTATAGGTTGCACCGCCAAGATAGGCGTTATTATAGGAGAAACTGCTCGATGCTCCCCCGTTATATTCGACATGTATGGAAAAAGGAGGTTGCCAGAAACGCAGTTCGCGGGCAATCTCCCAATAGCCGGCTGCAACTCCTTTGCTGGTATAATCCATGTCGACAAAAAAATAGGTACTTCCCCATTTATCCGCTTTAAACATTTCCACCGTCGAGGTCAGCACCGGACGGCCATGTAAGTCCTTGTCATAAAGAGCACCTCCGAAATCATAATGTAACTGCACATTTTGCGCTTTCCCGTAACAAACAATCGCCAGCAAAGCCGCCAGCACAAAGAGCCTTTTCATCTTATTATCCTAAATTGTTAAAGTGTTAAAGAAAGATGCAAAGATACATAAATTAATTTTACTTTTACTTCTCTCATTCGTTTGTCAGGCCGGCTAAACAGAGCTGATTTGTATTAAATAAAAATATCCTGATGCAAAATGAATTACATCAGGATATTTCTAATGACAATATAGCTGTCAGGACTCTACCAGATCACCACCCGGTCAGCCGGCAGCATATACATCGGTTCGCCTTCTTTGATATCGAATGCGCTGTAGAAAGCATCAATGTTGCGAAGGGCGGCATTGACACGCCACTTGCCTAATGAGTGCGGGTCGATCTTGGTCAGACGCAGGATTTCTTCGGGACGGATATTCTGTGCCCAAAGATTGGCGTAGCCCAGATAGAAACGCTGTTCATTGGTAAAACCGTCGATCGGGGCCGGTGTCTCTTTTCCTTCCAGAGAATTGAGATATGCTAAATGAGCGACCATCAGCCCCCCCTGATCGGCAATGTTCTCGCCCAAAGTGAAACGTCCGTTGGCATGAACGCTGTCCACAACAATGATATCACTATATTGCTGAGCCAGACGGTCGGCACGTTGCGTAAAGAGAGCGGCGTCTTCGGCTGTCCACCAGTCACTCAGATTGCCTTCCTTGTCATAGTTACGTCCCTGGTCGTCGAATCCGTGAGTCATTTCGTGGCCGATCACGACACCGATAGCACCATAGTTCACGGCATCGTCAGCTTCCGGATTGAAGAAAGGAGGTTGTAGGATGGCGGCAGGGAAACAAATCTCGTTCGTTGTCGGGTTGTAATAGGCATTCACCGTCTGCGGGCTCATTCCCCAACGAGCCTTATCGACCGGTTTGTCTACATCCGCCAACATATAATTGACCTCAAAGATATTGGAACGGCGTACGTTCGCCCAATAAGAATCATTCTTGATCTCCAGACCGCTGTAGTCGCGCCAAGTGTCGGGATAGCCGATCTTGACGATAAAAGCAGCCAATTTCTCCTGCGCCTTCGCCTTAGTGGCATCGCTCATCCATTCCAGGCTGGAAATACGGTCACCCAACGCTTTCTGCAAGTCACCGACCATCTTCAACATCTTTTCTTTGGAAGAAGCCGGGAAATATTTAGCCACATACATCTGGCCGACAGCTTCCGACAGGGCACCGTTTACCGTAGACAGGGCACGTTTCCAGCGTGGCTGCTGCTCTTGACAGCCGGACATCGTCTTCCCATAGAAATCAAAATCGGCAGCGACAAACGGATCACTCAGGTAAGGAGCGGCAGAGCTAAGCAAGTTGAATGTCAGGTAATATTTCTGTTCATCCAAAGTCGTATTCTTCATCAAGGCAGACAGACCTTCATAGAACGAGAGCTGTTTCGCATCCAGATATTTGATATCCATCATCCCCATACTTTCGAAATAAACATCCCAGTTTAACAGATCGTTCTTAGCCTTGAAATCTTCGATAGACATCTTATTATAGTTCTTTTGGGAATCGCGCAGGTCTTCACGGCTGAAAGAAACTTCGGCAATGCCCCTTTCTATCTTCATGATCGCATTGACGGCGGCATCGGCCTGTTCGGGAGAACTTCCGATCAGGGTAAACAAACGGGTAATATAGTTCTTATAGGCTTCGCGCATTTTTTGGCTGCTTTCGTCTTCCAGCAGGTAATAATCGCGATCTCCCATACCCAGTCCAGCCTGGTATAACTGTACGATATTCATGGAACTGTTCTTTTCATCGGCTCCGACATACAAGGCGAAGAAAGGAGCCATCCCCTCCTTATGCAAGGTAGCAACCATCTTGGTCAGTTCGTCCTTCGTTCCTAACTTGTTGATTTCAGCAAGCTGGTCTTTGATCGGGGCATAACCGTCTTCATTCAGTTTCACGCTGTCCATCCCCATCGCGAACAACATACCGATCTTCTGCCCGACGCTCCCCTCCTGCCCGGGTGTCTCACTGAGACCTTCGATAAGAGTACGGATCTGTTCCTGATTGTTATCCCTGAGCTGGTCGAATGTACCGAAACGGGCATATTCCGGTTTCAGCGGATTATTCTTCATCCAGCCACCACAAGCATACTGATAGAAATCGGTCCCCGGAGCCACAGCCGTGTCCAGGTTGGCCAGGTTGATAGCGTCATTCTTTGCAGCCTCCTTCACAGGAGTTTTGCTGCACCCCACCATTGCGGCCATTCCAGCGGCAACAAGCGGTATTACCATTAACTTTTTCATTTTGTTCAACGTTTAATCATTCATTTTATCCGACAAAGGTACACAAATTGAGGCAAATAGTAATATCTTTTTCTTTTTATAATTTCGTTCATAAGTGTATTTTATATACTTTTGTCCTCAGGAAAATACTTATAACCTATAATTTTATATCATGACATAGCTTTCATTCAAACAAAACATAGTAAACGAAAATAACATGAAAACAGTATTAGTAAGCCTAATGGCAGCCGCCACACTGCCCCTCTTCGCCCAGAAAGACGCGAGCATCCGTATCTATCCTGAGCAAGGAAACCAACAGATCAGCAAACATATCTACGGTCAGTTCGCCGAACACCTCGGGACCTGTATCTATGGCGGGCTTTGGGTCGGCCCCGAATCCGAAATACCCAATACACAAGGCTATCGGAACGACGTGCTGAATGCCTTGAAAGAACTGAAAATCCCCAACCTCCGCTGGCCGGGCGGCTGCTTCGCCGACGAATACCACTGGATGGACGGCATCGGCCCGAAAGAAAACCGTCCGAAAATGGTGAACAACAACTGGGGCGGCACGATCGAAGACAACAGTTTCGGTACGCACGAGTTCCTAAACCTCTGCGAACTGTTAGGGTGCGAACCTTATATCAGCGCCAACGTCGGTAGCGGGACCGTCGAAGAGATGGCCAAGTGGGTCGAATACATGACTTCGGAAGGCGACAGCCCGATGGCCCGCCTGCGCCGGCAAAACGGACGCGACAAAGCATGGAAAGTCAAATTCATCGGTGTCGGCAACGAAAGTTGGGGATGTGGCGGAAGCATGCGCCCCGAATACTACGCCGACCTCTACCGCCGCTACTCCACCTATTGCCGCAACTACGACGGCAACCGCCTTTTCAAGATTGCCAGCGGAGCCAGCGACTACGACTACAACTGGACGGAGACGCTGATGAAGAACGTCGGCGGCCGCATGGATGGCATCTCCCTGCACTATTACACGGTCACGGGATGGAACGGAAGCAAAGGATCGGCTACGGATTTCAACAAGGACGACTATTACTGGACAATGGGCAAATGTCTCGAAATAGAAGATGTCGTCAGGAAGCATATCCAGATCATGGACAAATACGACCCGCAGAAGAAGATCGGCCTGATGGTAGACGAGTGGGGAACCTGGTGGGACGAAGAGCCGGGCACGATCAACGGCCACCTGTACCAGCAGAACACCATGCGCGATGCTTTCGTGGCAGCCCTCACTTTGAACGTATTCCATAAATATACCGACCGCGTCCGGATGACCAACATCGCCCAGATCGTCAACGTGCTCCAATCCATGATCCTGACGAACGGCCCGAAGATGTTGCTCACGCCGACTTATTATGTTTTCCAGATGTATAACGTGCACCAGGACGCCACTTTCCTGCCGATGGACTTGATCTGCGACAAGGCCAAAGTGCGCGGAGGCCGAGAAGTACCGATGGTAAGCGCTTCCGCCTCCAAAGACAAGAACGGACGTATCCACATCTCTTTGGCCAATGTAGATGTCGACAACGCCCAAAGCATCACCCTCGACCTGCAAGGACAAAAGATCGGCAGCGTGAAAGGACGTATCCTGACCTCCGCCTCCATCAATGACCATAACACCTTCGAGAAACCGGATGCCGTAAAACCGGCAACCTTCGACGGTGCGAAAATCGAAAAGGGACAGCTCAAAATCGACCTGCCCGCCAAGTCTATCGTCGTACTGGAAGTGAAATGATGCTATGATTTATGATTGAACATAGTGTTGTCTATGGTATCAAGTCAGGAGTAAACGAATAAATCATAAATCATAAATCAAAAATCATATTTATTTCCTACTTTTGCCCGAAGAAAACAAAAACACTATATAAACTTAGAAGATTATGAAACCTACATTATTCTTATTGGCTGCCGGAATGGGAAGCCGTTATGGAGGCTTGAAACAATTGGACGGACTGGGTCCTAATGGTGAAACAATCATGGATTATTCCATCTACGATGCCATTCGCGCCGGTTTCGGCAAACTCGTTTTCGTTATCCGTAAAGATTTCGAACAGGATTTTCGCGACAAAATCCTCTCCAAATATGAAAGTCACATCCCTTGCGAACTGGTATTCCAGGCATTGGACAACCTGCCCGAAGGATTCACCTGCCCGGCAGAACGTACAAAACCGTGGGGCACGAACCATGCCGTCATGATGGGAGCTGACGTGATCAAAGAACCGTTTGCCGTTATCAACTGCGATGACTTCTACGGACGCGACTCTTTCCAGACAATGGGTAAATTCCTGGCTGCCCTGCCTGAAGGTTCCAAGAACGTATATTCGATGGTAGGTTTCCGCGTAGGCAACACATTGAGCGAAAGCGGTACGGTATCACGCGGTATCTGTAGTACAGATGCAAACAAGTTGTTGACTTCGGTTGTCGAACGTACTAAAATCCAGCGTATCGACGGAGAAGTGAAATACATCGACGACAACGGCGAATGGACAGCTACCCCCGACACGACTCCGGTAAGCATGAACTTCTGGGGCTTCACTCCTGATTACTTCGCTTACAGCCAGGAATTCTTCAAGACTTTTCTGAGCGATCCGAAGAACATGGAAAACCTGAAGAGCGAATTCTTCATTCCGCTGATGGTAGATAAATTGATCAGTGACAAGACTGCTACGGTCGAAGTATTGGATACTGCCAGCAAATGGTTCGGCGTCACCTATCCGGAAGACCGCCAGGAAGTAGTAGATAAAATCCAAGCATTGGTCGATGCAGGCGAATATCCTGCTAAATTGTTCTAAACAAACAGGATCAGGTCCAATAAATAAGAATCCCCACAGTGTTCTCTGTTTCACTGTGGGGATTTTATTGTTCACTATGATAATAACTGTTACTTTTGGCTTGACCCAAAAGTAACCAAAAAGTCAAGGCTTAACCGTCCGGTCTACTCCGGGCAAAGGTTCCGCTGTCGCCTGCGAAACTCGCTTCGCTCAAACAGCGCAGGCTCCGGCCGCTCCACCTTTACCCTCCGCTTGACAACCGTCCGCTTAGGCCTTTCATAGAAAGCTCCGCTTTCTCTTGGGATGGCCGATGCCATCTGTTATATAGGTGTCGGTATCGGCCATCCTCAAAGAGCCGTCAGGCTCTATATCCGGCCTAAGCTGGTGAGCGTTAAGCGCAGAGACTGGAGTGAGCGTCCGGAGCGTCTGCTGTTTGAGCGAAGCGAGTTTCAGACGCGACAGCGAACGAAGGGAACGGAGTAGCGAGCCAGCTTAAGCCTTGATCTTTTGGTTACTTTTGGATCAAACCAAAAGTAACAGGTAAATCATCATTTAAAGGTTCTAATCTTCTTAGAAACTATACTGTACCGCCAGATTCACCCGGTTCGCATGACGTGTGTCACCGTTGAAATCCGTACGCCAGCCGCGCAGATATTCGGCTCCGGCCTGCAGGTCGGACGTGATGTTCCAGAAAAGCGTGGCGTTCAGGTATTGTCCGTAGCGGTACTGGTCGGAAGCAGTAACAGGATAACCATCATGGCTATACAAGCGTGACTGCCCGTATGTACTGGTGATAAACACTTTCGGAGAGAAATTATACTGCATCCCAGCAAACCAGCCCATCATCGGGAGCACCTGCATCTTCCCTTCTTTTTCAGGATTCGGGACCACATCGACATTCAACATGCTCATGTCGTTCAGGAACTGCCCGATACCTTTGCCATACACACCCTGTCCATAGACCTGCAAACGGTTCGTCAGGTTAAAAGTGGCAGAAGCCAGAACACCCCATCCGATCTCCGACTCAGCTTTGCAGGCCGTCAAATCATTGTAGGTCATGCTCCTGATAATAGCCGCAGCCCGGAAATGGCTTTTAGGGTTCCAGCTATACTGCACGTAGACCGGGAAGTTCGGCATCCGCTGCTTGGCGATACTGACATGCTCGTTTGTCAGCCCGTCCACAACCGGCATTTCCACACCGATACCGGCTTTCAAGCCTTTGGCGAGCGCATGTTCGTAACGGATCTGTGTGGCATGATAGATCGACATCCCGTTAGGACCGGCAAAGTCGATCGTAGCAGGCACATTGCCCAAGTCCATGAACGAACCGTAATCGTAACCCGCCGTAAAGCCTCGTGCCGACACATAAGCATTCCTCAACTCGAATATCTTGCCGCTTCCACCGCGGAAGTTACCAGCCGTATACACCACGAAATCGCCCAGGAGGTCCGTATGTCCGACCAGCTTCAGGAAGATCGTGCTCGTAGTGGCGTCCATCTGAAACTGGTTCCGTACATACGACTGTCCTCTGCCGGGAATCAATGCCGGGTAAAAGTCGATATTATCGGAAATACCGCCAAAATCATATTCGGCTGCCAGTTTCACATATCCTCCGATACCGAGAGCAAACTTGCCTTTCCGGTCTGTCAGCAGGAAACGGGGCGCTTTCGGTTCGTGGAAACGGGGACTCTGTGACGCATTCATGATCCGGATAATCTCATTGCCCGCCTTATCGATCGTGACAAACATGACGGAATTCGGTTCTTTATCCTCAACCACAACTTTCTGAGCCTGGGAATGGGTAGAAAGCAATCCCATTCCGAGCAGTAGAACTGCGCTTTTCAACAATGTTTTCATAAATATGCTTTTTGTTTAGATGAATTACCAACTTGAACAGATGCCAACGGAAAAGGTTGTGTCAAATGATTGCTTTAACGAGTAAATATCACTATTTTTGTTGCCATAATACAAAAATAAGATGAAGATGAAAAAGCTGTTTGCTATATGTTTAGTGGCCCTCTCGGCTCTGATATCCGTCCATTTGCAAGCGCAAGAGGTTGAAACGCTGGTACTGATCGACACCGATATGGGAAAGATCAAAGTGAAACTTTTTAACGACACGCCCCAACATCGTGATAATTTTATCAAAAATGTGAAGGAACACCGCTATGACGGACTGTTGTTCCACCGTGTCATCAAACAATTCATGGTACAGGCAGGCGACATTAATTCCAAAGACGCCCCGATGGAACAGCACTTAGGTGACGGAGATCTGGACTACACCATTCCGGCAGAGATCGTCTACCCGAAGTATTTCCATAAACGCGGCATGTTCGCCGCCGCCCGTACAGGCGACGACGAGAACCCCGAACGCGCCTCGTCGGCCACCCAGTTCTATATCGTAACCGGCAAGTTCTTTACGGAAATGGAGCTAGACAAGATGGAGAAGGAACAAGGCATCACCTTCACCCCCGAACAACGCCAAGCCTATATGCTGGAAGGAGGCACGCCCCACCTGGACGGTAAATACACGATTTTCGGCGAAGTCGTAAGCGGCATGAAAGCAGTCGACAAGATCCAGTTCACCGAAACGAACGCAGACGACCGTCCTGTCAAGAACATCAAAATCAAGTCAATGAAGATAGTCAACAAATAAACAACAAAGAATGGAAACAAAAGAAACATTAGTGGTGATGGACACCACACTCGGAAAGATAAAATTCAAATTATACAACGATACACCTCAGCACCGCGACAATTTCATCAAGTTGGCAAAAGCCGGACAATACGACGGCCTGCTATTCCACCGCGTCATCAAGGACTTTATGGTACAAGGTGGCGATGTCACTTCCAAAGACGCCCCGATGAACAAGCAGTTAGGAGCCGGCGACTTGGGCTATACCATTCCGGCAGAGTTCAACTATCCCCAATATTTCCATAAAAAGGGAGCCTTGTGCGCCGCCCGCACCGGAGACGAAGTGAACCCTGAAAAAGCATCGTCAGCCTCACAGTTCTATATCGTCACTGGCAAGAAATATTCGGAAGCCGAACTCGGCCAGATGGAAAAGCAGATGGAAGGGCGCCTGAAACAGGCCATCTTCAACCGCCTCCAGACAGAGAACAAGTCCAAGATCATGGAACTCTACCGCAGCGGCAACAAAGAAGAGCTCGCCGTGCTCCGCGACACCCTGATCGGCAAGACCGAACTGGAGGTCGAAAAGCGTAAAGACGAGACGAAGATGCCTTCCGAACTGCGCGAGACCTACAAGACGATCGGCGGCGTGCCCTTCCTTGACAACCAGTACACCGTCTACGGCGAAGTGGTGGAAGGCCTGGACATAGTAGACGCGATCCAGCAAGTAAAGACAAATAAGCAAGACCGCCCGACGGAAAATGTAGTAATCAAGTCGGTAGAGGTTTTGGAATGATGCAACTTTCGGTTTACAAGGAACATTACAAAGAAACGATACGCCTGGGTGTCCCGATCATGTTGGGACAGCTGGGCATTATTGTTGTAGGCTTTGCCGACAACATCATGGTCGGGCATCACAGTACGGCCGAGCTGGCTGCCGCCTCGTTTGTCAACAACTTCTTCAACCTCGTGTTCATCGCGGGGATGGGATTTTCCTATGGACTGACTCCCATCATCGGAGGGTATTTTGCGCAGAAAGAATATGCAAAGGCAGGCGAGACACTGAAAAACAGCCTTTGTATCAACCTCATCGTGGGATTGCTACTCAGCCTCTGCATGTTGACACTGCTTCTGAACATCCATATCCTGAAGCAGCCGGAAGAGTTGATGCCCTATATCGTGCCTTACTATATCCTGCAACTCTTCTCGGTCATTTTCGCCATGCTGTTCAACTCGTTCAAGCAGTTCAGCGACGGCACGACAGACACGGTCACCCCGATGTGCGTCATGTTAGGAGCCAACGTGCTCAACATCATCGGGAACTACTTGCTGATATACGGCAACTTCGGATGTCCTGAACTTGGGCTTACCGGAGCCGGTATCTCGACACTCGCCAGCCGTATCCTGACATTCGGGATATTCTGCGTCCTGTTTGCCAAGCATTCCCGTTACAAACTTTACAGGGAAGGGTTCAAGAAAGGGACAGTCAACCGGGCGAATATAGGCAACCTGGTCCGCCTCGGCCTGCCGGTCGGCTTCCAGATGGGAGTCGAGACAGGCTCGTTTAGTCTGAGTGTCATCATGATGGGGTGGCTGGGAAGCACGGCACTCGCCGCCCACCAAGTGGCAGGCGTGATCACCACGCTCGGCTTCATGGTCTATTACGGCATAGCGGCGGCGGTTACCATACGGGTAAGCAACTTCCGGGGCCGGAACGACTGGCCTGCCATACGGCACGCATCTTTTGCCGGCCTGCATCTGGTCATGGGGACGGCAGCCATCGTTGTTCTCCTGATCGGGATTTTCCGTAACATCATGGGATATATCATCACTCCGGAAAAAGAGGTGGTCGAACTGGTCGCCCTGCTCGCCTGGTCAGTGATCCTGTATCAGGCAGGCGACGGGCTGCAAATCCTCTTCGCCAACGCTCTGCGAGGCATCTCGGATGTCAAATACATGGCTTATATGGCTTTCTTCTGCCACTTCGGACTGGCACTTCCCATCGGTTACCTGTGCGGGTTCACCTTTGGTTGGGGAGCCATCGGCATCTGGTGCGGCTTCCCGATCAGCCTGACCACGCTCGGACTGTTACTTTGGAGACGTTTCAATCGATTGACAATAAAAAAATAGGGTATGACTAAAGATATAACAGCAGAACACGTATTAAACGACCTGCGCTACCTGACGCTGCTGGCACGCAGCTTTCCGACGGTGGCAGACGCCAGCACGGAAATCATCAACCTGGAGGCCATCCTGAACCTGCCGAAAGGGACGGAGCATTTCCTGTCCGACATCCACGGCGAGCACCAGGCTTTCAACCATGTGCTGAAAAATGCCTCCGGTGCGATCAAGCGCAAAGTGAACGAGATATTCAGCAACACGCTGCGCGACTTCGAGAAGAAGGAGCTTTGCACGCTGATCTACTATCCGGAACAAAAACTGGAACTGATCCGGCAACGCGAAAAAGACCTGGACGACTGGTATCTGATCACGCTGAACCAACTGGTACGCGTCTGCCGGAACGTCTCGTCCAAATACACGCGCTCGAAAGTGCGCAAGGCCCTGCCGAAGGAGTTCTCCTACATCATCCAGGAACTGCTCCACGAGTCGAGCGACGAGCCGAACAAGTCCGCCTATGTGGACCAGATCATCAACACGATCATCTCGACCGGCCGGGCCAATGACTTCATCATCGCCATGTGCAACCTGATCCAACGCCTGACGATCGACCTGCTGCACATCATCGGCGACATCTACGACCGCGGGCCGGGCGCCCACATCATCATGGACACGCTTTGCAACTACCATAACTTCGACATCCAGTGGGGCAACCACGACATCCTCTGGATGGGGGCCGCCGCCGGCAACGCGGGGAGCATCGCCAACGTGATCCGCATGTGCATGCGCTACGGCAATCTGGCAACCCTTGAGGACGGCTATGGCATCAACCTCCTGCCCTTGGCGACATTCGCCATGGAAGTCTATGGAGACGACCCCTGCGAACTGTTCATCCCGCGTACGAACGCGTCGGATGCGACCTTCGATGAAAAGACAACCCAACTGATCGCCCGCATGCACAAGGCGATCACGATCATACAGTTTAAGCTGGAAGGCGAGATCATCCGCCGCCGTCCGGAATTCGGGATGGACGACCGCCTGTTGCTCCACCATATCGACCTCCACCGCGGGACGATCCGTATCGAAGGAAAGGAATACGAGTTGAAAGACAAGAACTGGCCGACTCTCAATGCCAAGGACCCCTATGCCCTTTCGATCGAAGAAGAAGAACTGATGCGGCGCATCAAGCACTCGTTCGAATGTAGCGAGAAACTGAAAAAGCACATGCGCTGTCTGTTCACGCACGGCAGCATGTACCAGGTCTGCAACTCCAACCTGCTTTTCCATGCCTCCGTCCCGATGAACCCGGACGGCACGCTCAAGGCGATCCGTATCGAAGGAACGGAATATAAGGGCAAAGCCCTGCTGGATAAAGTGGACCAGTTGGTGCGCACCGCCTATTTCGATGCCGACGACAGCCCGGAGAAGGACTTCGCGATGGATTACATCTGGTATCTTTGGGAAGGCAAAGACTCCCCTCTCTTCGACAAGAGCCGGATGGCGACTTTCGAACGCTGCTTCATCGACGACAAATCGGTGCAGAAGGAGGAAAAAGGCGCCTACTATTCCCTCCGGGAAGAAGAATCGGTCTGTGACATGCTGCTGGACGAGTTCGGCGTCACCGGCCGGCACCGCCACATCATCAACGGACATGTCCCCGTACGCTCCATCAAAGGCGAGAACCCGATCAAGGCAAACGGGAAACTGCTTGTCATCGACGGCGGCTTCTCCAAAGCCTACCACCCGGAGACAGGCATTGCAGGTTATACCCTGGTCTACCATTCGCGCGGCTTCCAGCTTGTACAGCACGAACCGTTCCTGTCGACCGACCAGGCCATCAAGGAGGGCAAAGACATCCGTTCGACCACCATCGTCGTCGAACTGAACTCCCACCGCCAGATGGTCAAGGACACAGACAAGGGGGCGGACCTGCAACAACAGATCCATGATCTCGAAAAACTCCTTTACGCGTTCCGCAACGGGTTTATCAAAGAAAAAGAGCGTTATAAATAAGAACACTTGTCATGAACAGCGAGAAACTGAAAGGTCACATCCTGATATTGATAACCAATATCCTGTTTGCCGTCAACATGCCGATATCCAAATATCTGCTGCCGGCACACGTTCCCCCCGAAGGTCTTACGATCATGCGCATGGCTTTCGCCTGTGTGATGTTCTGGATCGTGTCTCTCTTCACGGTAAAAGAGAAAGTGCCGTTGAAAGACTTGGGGATGCTTTTTGTATGCGCCCTTTGCGGAGTGGGGATCAATCAGGGATTGTTCATCGTCGGGCTGAACCGTTCTTCTCCAGTCGACGCCTCCATCATCGCCACCGCCGTGCCGATCTTCGTCCTGCTGCTGGCCGTCGTCATACTGAAGGAGCCGATCACCCGGAAGAAGTCGTTCGGTGTGTTCATGGGGGTCAGCGGCGGCCTGCTGCTTGTTTTCAGTTCCACGCACGCTACCGACAGTATCAGCAGCCTCGACGGCGACATGATGATGATTGTCAGTGGGTTGATGTATGCCATTTACCTGGTTCTGTCGAAGCCGCTCTCCCTGCGCTATTCATCGGTCACGATGATGAAATGGATGTTCCTCTTCACAACGCTGACGCTGGTTCCCTTCACTTTCCGGCATGTGCTCGACGCTCCTGCATTCCACCGGGAGGTTTGGGACTTCACGGAACTGGGTGCGATCTTTTACGTCCTCTTCGGGGCGACGTTCCTTCCCTATCTGCTCATCCCGATGTCGTTGAAGAGAATCCGCCCGACAACGGTCAGCATGTACAATTACGTGCAGCCGATCGTCGCCTCGTTCATTGCCGTCATGATCGGCCAGGACACCCTTTCCTGGCAGAAAGTCCTGTCGGCTGTCTTGGTCTTCACAGGTGTTTATCTCGTGACACAGAGCAAAAGCCGGGAAGACATGGAGAAAGGGAAACGATGACACATTTGGCACATTTGACATGGGGTTGTAGAAATATATATACGCGAGATAAATAATTAATTATTTAATATACCTATGTAGGTATATATATACCTGAATATATATTATTACCTATATATAGTTTAGCAAACCGATGTCAAATGTGCCAATTGTGTCAAATCCCGTAAGGAATGTCTCCCGACGTTCCTGCAATCACCAGCCTGCGTTCCTATAAACGGCGACCTGCGTTCCTGCAAATGCAGGCCGGTGATCATGGGAATACAAATCCTCCTTTAATCATCGACTATGTCTGTCATCGCTTTGACCAAGAAGGAGGTAGCTCCGACATACCGCCCAAAATCTCACGGTTCATAGACCCCGTCAAACGGATTCTGGTCACCGGCCGGCCAGATTTCATCGACTAAAGATTTGTTGTTCTTCATTTCGGCTCCCGGCAACTGGAAGATGAAACGCCATGATTTGGCGGGCAACGTGATCAAGCCCCCCCAGTCCATATGGTTACCGGTTCGTTCCAGGCCCTTCTGCGTCCGAAGCATATCAAACAAAGAAAAACCTTCTCCATAGAGTTCTTTTCTTCTTTCTTTTAAAATAGCTTCGATCAGTTCATCGCCACTTGCTTCCGTACGCTTGGCATTACGCAAGTCCTGAAGCTGCCACAATAGCGCTTTCGCTTCCGTATCTTTTCCCTGGTGCGCACAAGCTTCCGCCGCATTCAGCAACATTTCGTCGGAACGCATGACAACCATCGATCCGCGGCAGTCCTCATTATCCCTGAACTTATGAGAAATCCAGAATTCTTTTTTCGTCTGGCCAGAACCCGTAGACCAATTCTCGAACTGTTTGAAGCGAATATCATCTTCGTCAAACAAATCCACAAACTGATCAGAGAGGATAAAGCCTGCAAAAGTCCAACATTTACGATCACCGTTGTACCACATAGCAAAAGGAGAATAGTCGCCCATATTCTGCTCTTCCGTCTGTTTAATTCCCCAAATCCAAGATTTGGTAAGGTGGTCATTAAATCCATTTGCATACTCTTCTGCAGTCGTCAAAGGATAAACCGCCAGCACCTTTTTAGCATATTCTTCCGATTTCGCCCAGTTATTCATTACTTGATAGACTTGAGACAAAACACCTTGTACAACCGTTTGGTCAAACACGTTCGGATAGCTGGAACTACGAACAAAGCCCTCCAACATCGATTCGGCAGTCGTCAGGTCTGACAAGATCTGCTGATAGGTTTCTTCCAACGTTCCACGCGGTTTACCTTGTGTACCGTCTACAGTCGGTTCCGTATAAATAGGAACTCCCGGCATGTCCTTTGCGATAGCATAAGTCTGCTGATACAAGCGGGCCAAATCGAAATAGGCCCATCCGCGCAAAGCCAAAGCCTGCCCTTTGATATATTGCTTATCCATATCTTCGCCTTCCGAATCATCGACATAAGTGATTACGGAATTCAAGTTATTGACCAACCGGTAATGGAAGGTCCACAACTGATCTGTACGGAATATATTAGCTTGAGTTTCTCCCCAATAATTATAGTTATATAAATACCATCCACTACCATTATTCATCACATCTTCACCGCACATGTCCGAAATCATCTGGATAGAAGGTATACCGTAGTCGTCACCCCGGTTAGCTCCCCCGCTACCATAGGCACGCATTTGATAGTAACAACCATTCAAAGCAGACTGTGCGCCGGAAGTTGTTTGAAAGACATCCGTATCATCGACAGATGTCGATGGTTTCGTATCCAAAAAATCACTACAGGAAACCATACTTCCCGTCATGAGACCTATAGCCAAAACCGACAATATATAGTTCTTTGATTTCATATTCTTCATCATTTATTTAATTAGACTTCTTACAAATTAAGTTGCAGACCGAATGAAACGGACTTCGTCACCGGGAACCGGTTGGCGGTCGTTCCGGATATGCTTTGTTCCGGGTCCGTACCACGACGGGCTGCACTACCAATCGTAACCAAGTTATCCCCCTGGACGAACAAGCGTAATGAATTGACCTGGAACTTCTTCGTGAAATTTTTAGGCAACGTGTATCCCAACGTCATATTCCTCAACCTCGCAAAAGAGTTGTTGAAAATAAATTTGGAAGTATAGGAACTCATATAATTCGCATAATTATAGTAGGTGGTCAAGCGAGGGAACTCGGCATTCGGATTTTCAGGAGTCCAAGAATCCAACATATCCGGGTGCATGCTATAGCCTCTCCGGTAATACATGGATTGCGCATAGTCGCTGTCATACAGCTTGCCGCCGATACTGTAATAGATCATGAAAGAAAGGTCGATGCCTTTATATGAGAAGTTATTGGTAAAGCCTCCAAACAATTTTGGAATGGCATCGCCCAGATATTTCTGCTGGCTGTCGCTTGTCACCTCATTATAATTTTCGGTCTTTACCCGTTCCTTCACGACTTTTTCTCCTTTGTCGTTTGTTTCGTAAATCGTTTTCCAATATTGGTCGTTTCCGGTTTCAGGGTTCACACCTGCATACTCGATTCCCCAGAAATTATAGCGGGATTCACCTTCACGCCATTTGAAGACACCGGCATTGACTTCGGCCTGCGGCAACTTGGTTATACGGTTCTTATAAGATGTCCCGTTCAAATCGATGGTCCATTTAAAATCTTTATTGGATATGGCAGCATAATTCAAAGAGAATTCGACACCCTGGTTCTTAACGTCACCGATATTACGGTCAATACCGCTCATGCCGGTAGACGGAGCCATCGGCAATGTAAACAACAGGTCTTTAGACTTACGGCTGAACCACTCGACACTACCGCTCAGCTTATTGAACACGGCAAAATCCAACCCGACATTGAACTGCAAATTCGTCTCCCATTTCAAATCCTTGTTTGACAAACGGCTGACCATAACACCTGGATCCCGGTAGTTGTTCATGCCTGTCGCATACAAACCTTGATAAGCATAATAAGTCCCCAAGTTATCATTACCGACAGCACCATAACTGGCTTTCAGTTTCAAATTATCCAACCAGGAACTATAAGGTTTCATGAATTCTTCATTGGATATTCTCCATGAACCACCTAAAGACCAGAATTGCCCCCAACGATTATCGGGATGAAAACGGGAAGAGCCGTCCGTACGGAAGCTACCGGAAATGTAATAACGGTCTTTATAATCATATTCGACACGGCTCAACCAGCTTAACAGACGGTATTTGTCGGTGTAAGAATTCATGCTGCTCATCACGGCTGCCGAACCGATCTCCGTAACACCAGGAAAAGGAAATCCCTGCTTTTCGGCAGATAACAACTTATATTCCAAAGCATAGGCTTCCTGTCCCAATAAAACGGACAAAGAATGATCCCCGAAAGATTTCTCATAAGTCACCAGGTTGTTGATCGTATAAGAAAGATTCCGGTCACTTTCCTTATAGGCTGAACCTTTATAACCGGCAGCAAAGCCATATTCGCTGTTTACATAGCCATCATAATTATACTGATAAAAATCCACGCTGAAATTGGTACGCCACTTCAATCCCGGGATGAATGTTATTTCAAAATAGGTACGATTGGAAACATCGTCATGTGTCCAAGGAGACTTGTTATAGGTATCATCAGCCAACGGGTTAGTCCCACTCCAGGATGTACGGTAGTTTCCGTAGTCAAAAATACGATTGCCGTTCTTGTCCAATCTGTAGGCATTCGTCGCACTGTCCCATTCATAAATAGGATACACTGTCGGCATCGTACGCAAAAGCCATACAGTCTGATCACTGGCAGACCCTTCGCGCACGCTATGAGACAAACTGATGTTGGTTCCGACCTTCAACCATTTGTTTACATTATAATTCAAGTTTGCCCGTGTTGAATAGCGTTCGAAACGCTGGATAGAAAATACACCTTTATCGTTCAGGTAACCGGCTGATATAAAGTAGTCGGCTTTTTTATTCTTACCACTGAAGTCTATCGTATATTCCTGACGCAGACGGGATTTCAACAAAGCGTTTCTCCAATCTCCCCAATAATTCAACTTGGCATCGGGATCCATCTTCCCATCTGTCCCGACCGGCATATCAATGTTATAAGGGTTATTACCGAACTCACCCATCACATAATAAGACGCATAGGAACGGGAATCTTCGTCCCGATAACCTGAATCCAGATAGCCATTATACAAAGCACGCCAAGTCAATTGCGATAGTTGGTCTGGTGACAGTTGATCCGGCAACCCTACAGCCAAACTGGAGAATCCCCAAGTTGAACGGAAATTGATCTGCCCTTTCTCGCTTGCGCCCTTACGCGTTGTGATCATCACGACCCCATTGGCTGCGCGAGAGCCGTACAAAGCGGTGGCCGAGGCATCTTTCAGAATAGTCATGGACTCGATGTCGTTCGGGTTGATAGCATTCAGGTATCCGTCATAAGCCGTTCCGTCGACCACATAAAGCGGAGAGCTGGATGCGTTCATGGAACCGATACCACGGATCATGATCGTCGCATCTTCGCCCGGCTCACCGGAATTGTTCAACACCTGCACACCGCTGCTTTGCCCTTGCAAAGCCTGGGTTACATTGGATGCTTTGATCTTCTCCAGCGATTCTTTCTTGACCACGCTGGCCGATCCTGTAAAGGTCGACTTCTTTCCTGTACCATAAGCAACAACCATCACCTCGTCGATAGCTACCATGTCCGGCTCCATTTCGATCTTCATGCTACGGCCGGAAATGGTGACTTCCTTTGTCTTATATCCCAAGTAAGAGAGATGCAGTGTTTTCGTACGAGGAGAAACGGTCATCGAAAACTCTCCTTTTTCGTTGGTGGTTACGCCATTCATCGTCTGCTTATCTACGACAGCCACCCCGATCATCGGCAAGCCGTCTTCGGTAGAAACTACGATACCTGACACAGCCTTTTCCTGCGCCATCAGCAAATGCCCCCATAAGGACATCACAAAAAGAACCCAAAAGAACCTTTTCATAATCAATAGATTTAAATGATACATTCAAGTATAACCACATTGGCCTATAAAAACGTTTCCTTTTAATTTAAGGTATAGAAAGCATAATGATCCTCAATCAAAGGACGTAGTTCTAACAGGACATTGTATTCGACACACTAATAGACGCAAATATATTAAATTTATAATTAATCCTTAATTCCGCAACACTTTGATTTAACTTTATTTATAAGTACCTGAGCAACAAA
>NZ_JAHPXO010000098.1:0-1811 GCF_019041495.1 Parabacteroides sp. MSK.9.14 | reverse complement strand
AGAAGGTGTGTCGTAATACCCGATGCGCCTTCTTTTTTTCGTTGACTATAAAAATCGGCTCATTTTTTTAAGCTGCGATATTTTGAGGATTTCTTCGATTTATGTGTTCGCAGCATCTAAATATAGCTACTGTAAGCTCATAAAACAGTCCAGTCAGCCAATCCATACCTTCTTTAGCCATTTTTGCACATATCTTTTTTATATTGAAGGCAATGGCAAAGAAGGAAAAGTCCATGAAGACCTTGTCCTTTCCAAAATGGCGGAAACGTTTGTAATTCATATTGTTTTTCATTTGTCCGAACACGGCTTCCGGTTCTATGCATCTCTGTCCTCTGTGTTTCAGCCCTTCCTCGGAGCAGAGCTGCTCTTTGGCTTTTTGCCTGTATTTTCTGAGCCTGTGATTCAGTTCTATCGTCCTGTTTCCTTTTGCTTTAAAACAACGGCATCTTAGCGGACAGCCTTCACATCTGACGGCTCTGTACCTGGCATTTTCGCTGACATATCCGGATGCGGTTTTCACATGTCTAGTACCTATCCTCCGCATCCTTTGTCCCATAGGGCAGATGCAAAAGTCATGTTCTTCATTGTAGTAGAAGTTTTCGGCCTTGAACGGATCCGGTTGGAATCTCGGCCGCTGCTCCATGTGGAAATAGTTATATTTGACGTAAGCTTCCATGCCGTTCTCTGACATGAAGCGGTAATTCTCCTCAGAACCATAGCCGGAATCGGCAACCACCGTATGAGCCATCCGGTCATACCTGTTTGAAAAAGATTGCAGGAAAGGGATCATGGTCAGTGTATCCGTAGGGTTCGGGAAGAGTGCAAAATCGGTGATGAACTGGTTCTCGGTGCCGATCTGAAGGTTGTAACCGGGCTTCGTCTGCCCGTTACGCATGGCATCCTCCTTCATTCTCATGAAAGTTGCGTCCTTGTCCGTCTTGGAATAGGAATTCCTCTCTTGCAGCGTGTCCAGATGACTGTCGTATTCCTGGAGTTTGTCCCTATGTTCTTCCAACTCCTTCAGCTGTTTGCGTCTCTTTTTCAGCTCAGTCTTTTCCTCCTTGGTGGAAGGCTCGGGAACCTGTTCCAGCACATGACGTAATTCTCCCGCCATTTCGGTCAGCATGGCCGGAGTGAACTCAACCTCCTCATTACTTTCCGAATACTTTTCTTGGGCGATGACATCGTCTATCTGCCCTAGCAGGACATGTATCTTCTTCATCAGGCGCTCTCGGTTCCGCTCAACCGTTTTTCGCCAAACGAAAGTATACTTGTTGGCTTTGGATTCAATCTTTGTCCCGTCAATGTATTCCACGTTCAGGCTGATGAAGCCTTTGGAAGAGAGAAGGAGTACGGTTTGGGTAAACACCTCGTTGATTTCCTTCTTCACCCGATTGCGGAAACGGTTGATGGTAATGAAATCCGGTTTCTCATATCCGGCAAGCCAGATATAATGAATGTCACGATGAAGGAGCTTTTCGATTTTCCGGCAGGAGTAGACGTTGTTCATGTAGGCATACAGAATGACCTTGAGCATCATCTGGGGATGGTAAGGGCTGCGGCCGCATTCCTTATATAACTTCCTGAAACTTTCAAGATTCAGGCTCTCAACCAGGGCGTCAACCATGCGCACCGGATCGTTATCTGCAATATCCTCATCTATTCTTTGAGGAAAAAGCACTGTTTGGTTGGGATTGTAAGGACGAAAATGTATCTTTGCCATAGTATAAATTCTTATGCCTAAAGATACAAAATCTTCAGGTTATAACAAAGCCCCAGCTTGTGAAAGTCGGGGCTTTGGGCATAAAAAA
>NZ_JAHPXO010000097.1:0-1822 GCF_019041495.1 Parabacteroides sp. MSK.9.14 | reverse complement strand
GGGAAAGCTACGACGACACGGAAATCAGGAACGCGCTGACAGCCTTGCAGCAGCAGGTCAACACGCTCGTTTCGGGTGACGCATCGAGTGCCATCGAGTCATTTAACGAGATCATCGCTTTTCTTGCCAACGTAGAGGACACACAGACGTTGCAAGGGATCATTGCCGGGCTGAACCAGAGCATCACAAACGTCCAGCAGGCGATTCCGACAAGGCTATCCCAGTTACAGAATGACGACCATACGGTCAAGGACGCTGCTTATGTCCATACCGACAATAATTACAGCAATGAAGAGAAAACGAAGGTATCGGACTCTTTGAGGTTGAAAGAGTATGTCGATGTCGAGTCTCTGGCGGCTCTTCCGTCATCACCGTATAACCTTCGCTTCAAATACACAAGCAAATCCCCGCAAGCGATCAACTTTGCCGATATCGCCAGCGTACCGGAAATGCAGGAATTCTATCTGTCGATCTTGAACAGTTCCGGGTCGGACTTTGACCAACCGGTCCCTAATGGTTCTGGCTGGCAGTCCGAGGAATCAAGTGTAACGTTACCGAACGGGAAACCGACAGGTGTATCCTTGAAGAAAGAACACGGGATAATAGTAATTAGGGTATAATTCAAAACAGGAAGAGATGAAACGTAGATTGATATCAGGTAATCTATATAATACAGTGCCTAAATTGGTAAAGCTGGTAAGTCCTTTAGGTATCCAACAGAATTATATAATAGAGAAAAAATATAAGTTTGTGGATTTGCTAATCGTTGGAGGTGGCGGCGGAGGTGGCACAAACAGTGGTGGCGGTGGAGCTTCTGGAACAATAGCATTTGCTCGTAATATAAAAATCTCTTTGCTACCGAAAACTTTGACTTGTAAAATTGCAAAGCCTGTAAATGCACAAACTGATGGGGATAGTACAACTCTTGAAATAAACGGGGATACGATAATCTGTGCTGGAGGGCAAAGAGGTAATAGTGAGGGAGCAGGAGGGCTTGGTAATGGCTCTAAAATACCAGACAGTATATATACCATTCTATCAAAGTTGGTAGAAAACCCATCTTCCGATATCGCGATTTGTAATAATGGTGGAGGCTCTCCTGGTTATTGGAATGGTTCTTACGGTTATGCTGGTGGTTCAGGCGCATCTATGTCGGGTAATGGAAATTCATCGTCAGGAATGACCGGTGGAAACAGTGTAAGTAATGCAGATGGTATGGGCGGTTATAAAGGTGGAAATAGTCAATCTTATCAAGGTGGTACAGGATATAAATATAACAATGTACTTATTCCTATTGGCCTATTTGGAGGAGGTGGAACTTCGGGGAAAGGCTCGAACGGATCTGGTTCGGATGGGTCTGGAGCAGGTGGTGGGGCGGCAGGTCTTGAATCAGGTGGAAATGGTGGAAATTCAGGGTCAAGCAATCCTACGAATGGCGGAAATGGTGGCATTGGAGCTGGTGGCGGAGGAGGTGGTAGTCTGTCACGTAAAGGAGGAAAAGGAGGACAGGGTATAATTTGTTTATATTATCACAATTAAGAATAGCAATATGATATACATTCATAAAGACATTAATTTTTGGAAAACGAAAGTAAAACTTCCTGATTCCTATCTCATAAGTACAGATATAGACGATTATGAGGTTGGGGCTTATCTTCCGCTCTCAGAAGAACAGGAACAGTACCACAACGAACATCCGGATGCAACCCCGTTGGAGTGTTGGCACATGCAGCCCGCTCCGGAACCTGAACCGACTCCGGAAGAATTGCTCTGGCGTGCCCGTGATGCCAAACGGCAGGAAATCTACGACAAAGACATCCAT
>NZ_JAHPXO010000096.1:0-1909 GCF_019041495.1 Parabacteroides sp. MSK.9.14 | reverse complement strand
ATTGCTAAACAATTGAATAATTTTATCGGAAATTCCTAAAAGTTCTGATAATGGCTCTCGTCCACGTAGAGGTGGTCGATACCCATGAGGCGGAAGTCCACGGCGTCGTCCTTGCGTGTTTCCAGCGCGTGCGCCACCTTCTGCAACTTGGCTTCCAGGTTGGCCTTGCGTTTCTGACACCCTTTCATCATGGCGCGGGAAACGTCCCTGCCTTGTGCTTTGAGCACTTCGAGGTTCTCCTCCACACAGTCCAGCTCGGCCTGCAATATCTCCTGCTGTATCTCCGGAGACTGGGGTATCATGCCGAACTGTTCGTGCGAGAGGATCACGGCGTCCCAGTCGTTGTTGCGTATCTCCCGGAAGATGCGCTCACGCTTCCGGGGCGTGAAATCCTCCTTGCCCGGGTAGAGGACTTTGGCCATCGGGTAAGCGGTACAGAACGTCCGGGCTATTTCATGGATGTTGGCTTTCAGCCCGATAATCATGGGTTTATTGGCCAGCCCGAGGCGTTTCTTCTCGTAGGCCCCGCAGCACATGATGAGGGTCTTTCCGCCGCCCACCTCGTGGTCGATTATCCCGCCGCCGAGCAGTTTGTCCATCCATATCGCGTCCTTCTGGCTGTCATACAGATTGTCTATTCCCAGCCCCTTGAGGTCGAGGTCGGGGAATTCCTGGTGCGTCCCGTCGTACTTCGGGCGCACGTAACAGTTGAAAGTACGGTTATAGAGGTCTGTCAGGCGGTCTTTGAAGTCGGACGACTGCTCGCGCAGCCATTCGGGGAAAGCACCCCGGATCTCGTCTATCTTGCTGTTGGCGAGCTGTATGGCCTCCCCGTCACGCACTTTGACCTCCCGCCGTTCGCCGTCCACCCATTTGAGGACGGTCTTGGTGATGTCGGGCGAAGTGTTTTGCAGGGCGTGTTTCAAAAGGTGCAGGCCGTTGTACTTACGGGTCTGCGCGCTGACGGCATACTGCTCCGTGATCTTCACGTTCGTCGCTTCCGCCTTCACGCCGTACTCGTCCAGGTTGGAGGCGAAGGTGATCTTCACCTCCGTATCGAAGAGCGAGGAGGCGAAACGCTCGTAAACACCTTTTGGAATCCACCGTTCGCCCAGGTTGAAGTCCAGGTCGTCGAAAGCGATGGGTTTGGGCGTCGCCTCGCGCAGAGCCTCCAGCGATTCCCGGGCCGGGGCGTGGTCGGGATTCTCCCGCAGGAACGCCTCGATCCGTTCGGCTTTCCCGATGACATTGCCGGCGATGAACTTGTCGGCAACCTCGTAGCCGTCCGTTTCCGGGTTGTAATAGATACGTCCTTTCAGTTCCCCGAGTATTCCCTCCACGGTAGTTCCCGTGAGCGAGGCCATGTAGTGCGGTTCCACCCGGCCGTACTTGTTCAGGCTGGCCACAAGGGCCTCCGAAGCGTCGTCGGCGTGCGTGATCTCATCGGGATTGAAGGCCACGGGACGCTCGAAGATGTCGGCTTTGCGTGCCTTGCCGTCGATGTAACGCTCCAGCGATAGAATCTCCGTCCCCCGCGCGTCCATCTTGATCAGGTCGAGGTTGCGTTTGTCATTGAGCCGTCCGAAGCGTTCGGTGAAATTGTCGTAAAGCCGGTTGAGCATCTCCCGCAGGGCGGGGTTCGCCGTCAGCGTTTCCGCCTCGTTGTTATAAAGGTGGTAATAGGCATCGCGTATCTCGATATACATGGAGGCTTTCGTCCGTTGTGCAGGCGTGAGTTCCAGCGGGTGGAACATGGGTTGCAGGGATTCAATCTCCCGCAGGTAGCCGACCCGGTTTTGTCCGTCCGTGACGAGTGTCCCCTCGCGGAAATAGGGGGCGACCTCCCCCTCGAACGAGGTTGTGTAAAAAGTAAGCATCAAGTGTTCTTTGACATATTGTATTAAAAAGG
>NZ_JAHPXO010000095.1:0-1919 GCF_019041495.1 Parabacteroides sp. MSK.9.14 | reverse complement strand
CGTGAGGAAGATTTTTTCACGTGCAACCAGCCCGAAGGGCCGCCTTGCGGGACCGGCCTGAAAAACAACTATTTTTGCCGCAAGAAATGAGGATGATGGATTCCTTCCTTCTATCTATTGTCTGTCCGGTGAGAATTTAGATTCCATGCAGCTTTTCTGTCTTTGGTATGTTTGGAGAAATATTCAAGGATATGAAATGAGAACGGCAATACGTGATGTTGCGGAAGGAGCAGATATGGGATTGGAAACAGGAAGCGTGCCCGGGCTTTCATGCAGTTTATACGGCGGTGTTGATTTTGGGGAGGATTACAGGGAAATGACAGGAAAGTCGGCCGTTCCGGAGAAATTGTATGTGTACGTTGTTCCTTCCGAAATACGGAGTCTTTTAAAATCATGGAAGACCTCATTCGGGAGTGTGTCTCGATATTTGCCTGAGACAAAATTATAAGTCGCCTATTCATGGATAAGTATTTGGAATATATCAACGACATGCTACGATGCAATAAAGAGAATCGGAACGGCAGACTGAAACTCGCAATCTGCTGATAATGCGGACTATTCTAAAACAAGTGTGGAAAACTTGAAGACATCCGACGGAAAACCTTGGAAAAAGAAGAACCGGACAAAGTCTCCGCCTTCAAAATAATGCTCTATTATGCCACAGGTGCGGCATTACTTGTCATTCCGGATTGGCTTCCCATGAAATCCACCGCCCGCCATCAAGAAAACGGCCGGTGCCATATGGCAGGTAATCGTAGCGACAGCCTGTCTTTGGAACCCGTTGTCACCCTAAAGGATTTTACTGATATATTATTATGTCAGTCCTTTTTCAAATCAAAATACAGCAAACGGGTTTTCAAAGGTTCATCTTGCGGAATATCATAATATTGCTTTTCTATCACGTCTGTTTTATAGAGTGGAACGAAACCGTTTCTTTCATAATACCTGAGAATCTTTTCCTCATTGTATGCATCCACCACGATAAAACGGCATCCTGTCTTGTTGTCCTCATGACGGAACCAGTCTTTTATGAAAGCCATCAGTTGCCGTCCTACGTGGCTTGATGTACCCTGATATTCCAGGTTGACCCCCAGTCTTCCTATCAGCACGGCCGGATAGCTGCGTCCACGTTTAGGATTTACAATATTGCGTTGCAGCCTGTTTTTATCATTGGGGGATATTAATCTGGTCTTGATACTGTCATTGGACAAGGTAAACAAGGCCACAATACGATGCGGGATTTCAGTCGTCACCCAACAATATGTTTTCCCAAGGAGTTCATCCGCATACAGATCGGCATCATTGAGAAAAAAATCATCAAGGTCATTCTCGCCACAAGTGAAAGGAAGGCAATTCCTCCGTACTTCCTTGTTATAGGCAAGCATGACACAATCATCATATAAAGAAATACCGTCCATTGCTGTTAATTGAACCGGAATGAACGGGATTTCTCCAATACTTTTCGCAACCGTTTCTTTGCCTCCACTGATAACCGGGGTGTTACCTTTGCGGCGTTCTTGTCTGCACTGCGTACGAAATCTTCCGCCGTAACGCCCTCCAAAACCGGAATGTTCTTGATAGTTATAGCCATAATATTATTTTTTGCAAAAATACAACTTTGTTGTTATACAGCCAAATAATAGCCCGTCTTCCACTCTTTTTTCCGGAATGTTCCTCCATATCCGGAAAAGTCTGTGTCACGCCACCCGTTGCGGTAAGCCGTTTTTCTCAAGGAAAGGGCAGGCAATACCGGCGGACGTGGATATGGGCAAAACAACCCGCATATGCAATGCAGAGGGAGCAGGAGAGCCTTCACCACAGCCGGAGAGAAAAGTGGTTTCATGCCGGGGTACGGCATGAAAAGGGGGCTCCCGGACAGTTCTTTTCCTTGTCGCACATGCACTACGTCGGTCGCAGTT
>NZ_JAHPXO010000094.1:0-1972 GCF_019041495.1 Parabacteroides sp. MSK.9.14 | reverse complement strand
GATTCCCCCGGACCGGGTTCCATCATGAGTCTTTCCCACCACTCGTCGTGGCCGGGCTCGAGACTACGGCTGTTCTTTCTGTCTGCGGTTTCGGATACCACCGTTTTCTTTCTTCTCGGTTTTTCAGTCGGTTCACTTTTCATTGTACATGGATTTTAGCTGGTTGATACTGTGGGCACGGTCTACCCGTTTGCCCGGTTGTCGGAAGCAAATAAAACGATAATAACAGACGGTGTGAAACGGACGGGTCCGATTGGCGGGGTTTGCCGCGTTATTCATATTGTTGGATCAGTCTGACAGTGATGACTTCACAAATATACGCACCGGAAATTTTCCACTCTTCGGGAACGGATCTGAACATCTGTTTACTAAAAACAAATGAATGTTAAAATCAGATTTCCATGACATCTGATGACATATAATGACATCTGATGAAGGGCCGGAACCATATCCGGGAACAATCATTTACTTTGCGGATGAAACAAGTACGCATATGGTGTCAAAGGTAGTCATCCTGTCTTGAAATTCAGGATGTTCCGCCGGAATTCACTAAATTGCGGCACGGAATCCGGATCCGAAAAGAGAATGAAACAGATGTCAAACCTGAAATTACATTAATTATGGAAATAGTGAACATTGAAGCAAGGACCTTCGAGGCGATGCTCTCGGCCTTCCGGACGTTCGCGGATCGGCTGGACACCCTTTGCCGGCTGTACGGTGACATGGAAGAGAAGAAATGGCTGGACAACCAGGAGGTGTGCCTACTGCTGAAGGTCAGCCCGAGAACCCTGCAGACCCTGCGTGACAATGGCACGCTGGCATATACACAGATCTGCCATAAGACTTATTACAAGCCCGAGGACGTAGAAAGTATCATCCGGATAGTGGAGGAGCGCCGCAAGCGGGCTGAAAGCATGGGAAAATCAATTTGAAAAGCCATGGGAAACGAAAGGATGATACTTTCTCCCGGCAGTCTGGCAGGCGGCTGGGAAAGTCTGGACGGCAGTCCCGATTTCTACATCTTCAGGGATTCCAGCGGGGACTACCGCCTGCTGGCCTACAGCCTTGACGCGGAGTACGGGCGGGGAAGTTTCTCGCTCTACAGGATAGACGGGGACGGGGAGGGATGCCATATCCGTATCGGTACGAAAGAGTGCCGGTTCATGTCGGAGGGATGCCCCCATATCCTCCATGTCATGGGGTGGGGCCGATATATGAGAAACTGAAAAAGTAAATGTCAAACCAACAAACAGATGAGATTTATGATGAATACCGATAACCGTTTGCTCACCCGTGAGAGCAGCGAGCATATAAGAGAGTTCTTCTCTACCGTCGAACGTCTCTCCGTTTCCATGGAGCGTCTCTTTGCCGGCAGGTCACCGGCGATGGCGGGCGAGAACTTCTATACGGACCGCGAACTGGCTGAAAAGCTGAAAGTGAGCCGCCGCAGCCTGCAACAGTACCGTGACAGCGGTCTGCTTGCATTTACCCGGCTGGGCGGCAAGATATTGTACCGTTCTTCCGATATCGAGAAGTTGCTTGACGGCTGCTACCGGAAGGCGAGAACCAGGCCGGAGGAACTTTAGAAATGTTCCGTACGGGATCGTGAATAAAGGGGCGGTCGGTTGTCATACCGGTCGCCCCTTCGTTTTCTTTCCATCGGATGAACGACTTTAATTTGCTCATAAAGTATTTATACACAGAGTATTTCTCTTTATGAATTATGATCCGGTGACAACATTGGCATAACATGGCGGGACATGGAAACATTTTTCCGGTATGGCAATAAGATACGGGGATTCCATTATAAAAAAAGACCCTTATTTTATTATGTCATTATGTTATTCTGAAATTGGGGCGGGTCGTTCGTGTACCGGTGGGACGATCCATTCCCGTAATGACGGCATATTCCGTACCGGTATCATTATCCTCCGGCAATGCCGTTTCCCGGTCTTTTCGGAGTGACCTTATG
>NZ_JAHPXO010000093.1:0-2024 GCF_019041495.1 Parabacteroides sp. MSK.9.14 | reverse complement strand
GACCCTGCATTATGGGATGCCAAAAGATACAGACTTAAAGGGAAAGACCGTGAAGTTCAGAAAATCAACTGTGCCATAGAGAAACTGACGGCAGACATACACAGCTATTATGATGAGATACTTTCGGAACAAGGGTATATAACAGCGGAACTTGTAAAGAACGCCATTAGCGGTATCGGTACAAGAAAACGTAATTTATTGGAACTGTATCAGGAATATATCGAGGAACTCTCCAAACAGGTTGGGCTGACACGTTCTTACGGCACACTGCACAACCATCATTCTTCATATAACAGATTGAAGAAGTTTATCCGGAAGTATTACAATGCCGATGATATCGCACTCAGACAATTGGATTACAGCTTCATTGAAAAGTACGATTCCTATATGAGAGCAGACCTCAAACGCTCTCTTTCCACTATTGAAGGGTTTACCGTCATGTTGAAAACCATCGTCAAGAGAGCCATTGCGCAAGGAACGATACACAAGAATCCCTTTTCGGGTTATTTCCCGGAAAAGGCGATTAAGAAACACCGTCATTTGGAAGCGGATGAACTGAAACGCCTAATGAGCATACCGATACAAGAGAAATTCCTGTGTTATGTGAGAGACCTGTTTGTGTTCAGCTCTTTCACAGGAATCTCGTATATAGACCTCCGCAATTTACGGGAAGATCATTTTTACCGTACAGAAGACGGCAAACTATGGGTACGGTTCAACAGGCAAAAGACAAAAAGCGAATGTATCATTCAGGTTCTTGACTTACCACAACAGATTATGGACAAATACAAGGAACAGCGTGTGGATGACAGGATTTTCAAAGTTCCGGCACGTTCGGCATTGACTGCCAACTTCAAGAAACTGGCGGAGCGATGCGATATAGACAAACGGATAACATTTCATATGGCCCGGCATAATTTCGGTTCGCTGATTACTCTTTCTCAGGGTGTTCCATTGGAATCCGTCTGTAAGATGATGGGGCACAAGGATATCAGTACAACACAATTGTATGCAAAACTGACCCGCCAAAAAGTTAATGAGGATATAAAACGAATCAGTACGAGCATTAAGGCCAAGTATGAAATTCCGGAATGGAACAGGGATAGCGATAATGTTAAAAACATACACTACGGACAAAGGGAGCAGAACAACCAATATTCTGATTGACCATATACATATTCCGTCAGTCGCATATTTCCTCGCCCGTCCATTAAAGTTAGTACAGACTTCTTTGAAAGTGAAAAGGTCTGGCGGCTGTACCGTTTCGGGCGGAATCTTCCTTTGCAAGCAAAGAGTATTCCCCCCGAAAACCTTTTCCCTTTCACGTCTGTACAATGGACGCTGACGGCAGCGGAAACAAGCGACTGACGGAAAAGTCGATATAAACAACCGAAAAGCATATAGACAAGTCTGAAATATATGACCGATTCTATATGCTTTTCAGATTTTTATAGAGGAAGGCTATTTTTTTGAAAACCGGATGAAACGGGCAGACGGCAAACTGCGCTCCCTCCAAAAAAATCATCCGCTTTCGCTGTATCTGTACGCTTCCTTGTATCCGTTTATCAGAATACGTTCTATATCGGAAGTTCGGTACAGGATTTTGCCGCCCACCTGCGTGTAGGGTAGGATTCCGTTGTTGCGGTAATCGAGCAGTGTTCTTCGGCTCACTTTCAGCAGGTATGCCACTTCCTTGTCGGTCAGCAGTTCATCGCCATATACGGACGGTTGGTGTTGGCTTAACAACTTTTCAAGTGAAGCCAGAAGCCTGTCAAAATTAGAGTGGAAATTCTTTACCCACTCATGGTCTTTTTCTCTGATTTCATTGCTCATACGCTTTAATTATTGGGTTATACATTGATTACTCTATATTCTCGGTCAAATATCCCTGCTTTTCCATTTGGCTTCTTTCCGTCTGTCTTCCACATCTGAGATTACACGTTCCACGTCTTCAGGACGGTAATAGGTACGGTTTCCGATTTTAGTAAAGGCAAGCGTCCCATTGTCACGGAAAGTCTGTAATG
>NZ_JAHPXO010000092.1:0-2029 GCF_019041495.1 Parabacteroides sp. MSK.9.14 | reverse complement strand
GACCCTGCATTATGGGATGCCAAAAGATACAGACTTAAAGGGAAAGACCGTGAAGCTCAGAAAATCAACTGTGCCATAGAGAAACTGACGGCAGACATACACCGCTATTATGATGAAATACTTTCAGAACAAGGGTATATAACAGCGGAACTTGTAAAGAACGCCATTAACGGTATCGGTACAAGAAAACGGAATTTATTGGAACTGTATCAGGAATATATTGAGGAACTCTGCAAACAGGTGGGACTGACACGCTCTTACGGCACACTGCACAACCATCATTCTTCATATAATAGATTGAAGAAGTTTATCCGGAAGTATTACAATGCCGATGATATCGCACTCAGACAATTGGATTACAGCTTCATTGAAAAATACGATTCCTATATGAGAGCAGACCTCAAACGCTCTCTTTCCACTGTTGAAGGGTTTACTGTCATGCTGAAAACCATCGTCAAGAGAGCCATCGCACAAGGAACGATCCACAAGAACCCTTTTTCGGGTTATTTCCCGGAAAAGGCGATAAAGAAGCACCGCCATTTGGAAGCGGATGAGCTGAAACGTCTTATGAGCACACCGATACAAGAGAAGTTTCTTTGTTACGTGAGAGACCTGTTTGTATTCAGCACCTTCACCGGAATCTCGTATATAGACCTCTGTAATTTGCGGGAAGAACATTTTTACCGTACAGAAGACGGCAAACTATGGGAACGGTTCAACAGGCAAAAGACGAAAAGCGAATGTATCATTCAGGTTCTTGATTTGCCACAACAGATTATGGACAAATACAAGGAACAGCGTGCAGATGATAGAATCTTCAAAGTTCCGGCACGTTCGGCATTGACGGCCAACTTCAAGAAACTAGCGGAGCGATGCGAAATAGACAAACGGATAACATTTCATATGGCGAGGCATAATTTCGGTTCGCTGATTACTCTTTCTCAGGGCGTTCCATTGGAATCAGTCTGTAAGATGATGGGGCACAAGGATATCAGCACAACACAATTATACGCAAAGCTGACCCGACAAAAGGTTAATGAGGATATAAAACGAATCAGTACGAGCATCAAAACCAAATATGAAATTCCGGAATGGAACAGGGATAGCGATAATGTCAAAAACATACACTACGGACAAAGGTCGCAAGAAAATCAATATTCTGATTGACCATATCCATATTCTGCCAGCCGCATATTTCCTCGCCCATCCATTAAAGTTAGTACAGACTTCTTTGAAAGTGAAAAGGTCGGGCGGCTATGCCGTTTCGGGAGGAATCTTCCTTTGCAAGCAAAGAGTATTCCCCCCCCGAAAACCTTTTCTATTTCACGTCTGTACAATGGACGCTGACGGCAGCGGAAACAAGCGACTGACGGAAAAGTCGATAAAAATGACTAAAAGAAAAGCATATAGACAGGTCTGAAATATATGGACCAACTCTATATGCTTTTCAGATTTTTATAGGGAAAGGCCGTTTTTTGAAAACCGGATGAAATAGGCAGACGGCAAACTGCGCTCCCTCCAGAAAAATCATCCGCTTTCGCTGCATCTGTATGCTTCCTTGTACCCATTCATCAGGATACGTTCTATGTCGGAAGTTCGGTATAGGATTTTGCCGCCCACCTGCGTGTAGGGCAGGATTCCGTTGTTGCGGTAATCGAGTAGTGTTCTTCGGCTCACTTTCAGCAGGTATGCCACTTCCTTGTCGGTCAGCAGTTCATCGCCATATACGGATGGTTGGTGTTGGCTTAACAACTTTTCAAGTGAAGCCAGAAGCCTGTCAAAATTAGAGTGGAAATCCTTTACCCACTCATGGTCTTTTTCTCTGATTTCATTGTTCATACGCTTTAATTATTGGTTATACACTGATTACTCTATATTCTCGGTCAAATATTCCTGCTTTTCCATTTGGCTTCTTTCCGTCTGTCTTCCACATCGGAGATTACACGTTCCACGTCTTCAGGACGGTAATAGGTGCGGTTTCCGATTTTAGTAAAGGCAAGCGTCCCATTGTCACGGAAAGTCTGTAATG
>NZ_JAHPXO010000091.1:0-2046 GCF_019041495.1 Parabacteroides sp. MSK.9.14 | reverse complement strand
CCGGCCACGACGAGTGGTGGGAAAGACTCATGATGGAACCCGGTCCGGGGGAATCCGCCGGTACGGATGCTTCCGTGACGGAATCGATGATTCCATCCGGGCTCGTTGCGGAGGAGGTATCCGGGGAGGCGAGAAGAAAGGACACCCCGCCGGAACCGGAAGACCCCGTGAGAAGAAGAACGAGCGGCAGGCAACGCAGGGCCTCGCTGGAGGAGTACCGGGAAACGTACCTCACCGTCCCGAAGATCAGGAACCGCAAGACGGTGTTCGTCAGTGAGGATGTGAGGGACGAACTGGACGCCGTCGTCCGCAGGCTCGGCGGGCGTGGCATGAGCGTTTCCGGACTGCTGGAGAACCTTGCCAGGGAGCATCTTGCCGCCTACCGTGGGGACATCGAGCAGTGGAGAAAAATCTGACAGCCTGTTACCGGGCGTGGAGTATACCCGATGTATGCACTGTTCCCTGTATACCCGCTTCAATGTGGAAAATGCGGGGGGGGGATTTTTCTGTGGGGGGAGCAAGGGTATGTTTCCGGATTCCCGAAAACCCTTGCTCCCCGCGCCCGGCGGTTGCTGGGAGGGCAAATCCGCTCCCGCCGGTCGCAGATTTTGGAATGAAAGAAGTACGGACGAAAAAGAAAAAACATATGACAAACGATGTGAATGGGATGAAGAAAAAATGTGGCCGTCCGGCACTGGGCAGGACGCGTAAATTGACCAGAGGCGTGACGGTGAAGTTCTCCCCCGTCAGCTACGAGGCTCTCAGGTTCAGGGCAGGGAAGTCCGGCCGGAGTCTGGCGGTCTATATCAGGGAGGCAGCACTGGCGGCCACCGTTACGGCAAGGCATACACCGGAGGAGAACGCACTGTTGCGCAGCCTGGCGGGAATGGCGAACAACCTGAACCAGCTGACAAAGCTCTCGCACCAGACCGGCTTTTACAGGACAAGGCTGCTGATAGAGGGGCTGCTGGGAAAGCTGAAGCGGATCATGGATGATTACAGGCCGAAAGGAGGATAGCCTCATGATAGGGAAGATCAGGAAAGGCCGCTCGTTCAGCGGCTGCATACGCTACGTGACGCAGAAGGACGACGCAAAAATCATCGCCTCGGAAGGCGTGCTGCTGGGAACGGTGGAGGAGACGGCACGCAGTTTCCGGTGGCAATGCCTGCTGAATCCGGACGTGGCGAAACCGGTGGGGCACATTGCGCTCAGCTTCAAGCCGGAGGACGCACCGAGGCTGACCGACGCGTTCATGGCAAGGCTGGCGGAGGAATACCTGGAGCTGATGGGGATACGGAACACGCAGTTCATCGTGGTGAGGCATCACGGGACGGACAACCCGCACTGCCACATCGTCTTCAACCGGGTGAACTTCGACGGGAAGGTGATTTCCGACAGCAACGATTTCAAGCGCAACGAGAGGGTGACGAAAATGCTCAAGGACAAGTATTCGCTCACCTATTCCGAAGGCAAACAGTCCGTTAAAACGGAAAAGCTGCACGCTTCCGAAAGGGTGAAATACGAGATATATCGTGCGGTTAAGGAAGCTTTGAGGAGTGCAGATACATGGAAAGAATTTCAAAATAAGCTCTTAAAAATGGGCGTGGAAATGGAATTCAAGTACAAGGAAAACACTAATGAAGTGCAGGGCATCCGCTTTATAAAGGATAACCTGTCATTCAAGGGAAGTGGGATTGACCGCAGTTTCAGCTGGTCAAGGCTGGATGCGGCATTGGACCATAACCATGTCACGTCCCTGGAAAATGACGTTTCCCAAAAGCAACCGTACCATGAACAAAGTCATGGTTCTGTTATTGATAACCTGGTCGAAGTCACCGGTACGGGTGGCGTGTTCATGCCGTCGGTGGCACCGACGGAGGACGAGAAAGAGGCGGAACGCCTGCGGAGAAAGAAGAAGCGCAGGAAAGGAAGGAGTTTGTGAACCATATGTATAACAAAAAACTTTGAAAGATGAAACAGGAAAATTATCTGGAAGGCATCTACGGATGCCTTGAAAGGATCGAGAAGAAAGTGGAGACGCTGCC
>NZ_JAHPXO010000090.1:0-2121 GCF_019041495.1 Parabacteroides sp. MSK.9.14 | reverse complement strand
AACATGAACACAAAGAATCTTTTAATCACCGGTATGTTTGCCGGGTTATTTCTTTCCTGCAAGGAAGTAGAGCCGCCCGCACCTGTTTTGCCAGTTCCGACGCCGGAGCAGATCAAATGGCAGAAAATGGAGAATTATGCATTCGTGCATTTCGGGTTGAACACATTCAATGATTTGGAATGGGGCTATGGGAATACACCTGCGGAAACATTCAATCCGACAGACCTGGATTGCGAACAATGGGTACGTATCATCAAAGCGGCCGGCCTGAAAGGGGTGATCCTGACAGCTAAGCACCACGACGGCTTTTGCCTTTGGCCGACCAAAACGGTCGACTATAATATCTCTAACTCGCCTTATAAAAACGGAAAGGGCGACATGGTTCGCGAATTGTCCGATGCCTGCAAGAAGCACGGCTTGAAGTTCGGGCTTTACCTCTCTCCCTGGGATCGTCATAATGCCGAATATGGGCGGGAAGGATACCAGAAGACCTATCATGAGCAAATCAACGAACTGATCTCCAACTACGGTCCGTTGTTCGAGTTCTGGTTTGACGGGGCGAACGGAGGAAATGGCTGGTACGGTGGAACGAATGAAACGCGTTCGATCGATCCGAAAACCTATTACGGCTACGAGACTGCCCGTGAAATGATCAAAGCGAAACATCCGGAAGCGATGATCTTCGGCGGAACGGTTCCCGATATCCGCTGGATCGGCAACGAGTCCGGTTGGGCCGGCGAAACAAACTGGTCGCCCTATTCGTTGGACAAGGAGACACATTATACACAAAACCAATGGGGAATGAAAGACGGAAACCAGTGGTTGCCGGGAGAATGCGACGTATCGATCCGTCCGGGGTGGTTCTATCATCATCGTGAAGATCATCAGGTTCGTACTGTTCCGAATCTGGTCGATTTGTATTATCGCAGTGTGGGGCATAATGCCAACTTCCTGCTGAACTTCCCGGTAGCACTGAACGGACAGATTCATCCGGTCGATTCGGCACGTGCCGTCGACTGGTATCATACGATCCAAGCAGAGTTGAAAGATAATCTTTTGGCAGGTATCCAGCCAAAAGCAAGCGAAACCCGTGGGGGTGCTTATAAAGCATCGAATGTGACGGACGACAACTGGGATTCTTATTGGGCTACTTCCGACGGGATGACGTCGGGCTCGCTGACTTTCCCGTTACCGACAGGGACTTCGCTGAACCGGGTGATGATTCAAGAGTATATACCTCTTGGACAACGTGTATGCGCCTTTACGCTTGAAGTGGAAAAGGATGGCAAATGGCTGCCGGTGGAAACAACCGATACGCTTTCGACAGTAGGTTACAAACGTATCGTCCGTTTCAAAACGACTCCGGCAGATGCTTTGCGCATTCATTTCACAGAGGCAAAAGGCCCGTTATGTATTAATAATGTGGAAGCCTTCCTGGCTCCCCCGCTGTTGGAACAGCCGCGTATCGTGCGAAATGCGAAAAATGAAGTCCATATAGATGTGGAAAGCGAAGGAACCGACATTTATTATACAACAGATGGAACGGAGCCGACGGCACAGTCTGCAAAATATGAAGTTCCGTTTATATTGGACAAGAAAGGAACCGTCAAAGCGATTACTTATGATGCGCAGTCCGGCAAATCCGGTCCTGTAGCCAGCCGCCGTTTCGACCTGCCAGCAGTCGATTACAAGGTGACCAGCCCTGCCGATGAGCGGACAAATCTCATGTTTGACGGAAACGGTTATTCCACCTATTATCTGCCCGAAGGCAAAAACGAAATAGTAGTAGAGTTGGCCGCCCCTCATACGATAAGCGGTTTTGTTTACACCCCTAATCAGGGACGCGATTCGCAGGGACATATTTCAAACTATCAATTGTCAGTGGATGGAAAGGTCGTGGCTTCGGGCGAGTTCTCAAACATCAAACATAACCCGATTGAACAAGAAATACATTTTGCTCCTGTCAAGGGCAAAAAATTAGTTTTTAAGGCAACACGAATTGTTGATAACGTAAAACGTGTTGGAATTGCTGAGTTTTCAGTTATCACGGAAGACTAAACGATTTTCAACATAATTTGTGTTTGGCAGCAAGTGCCTGTGAAGGTCCTTGCTGTTTTTTTT
>NZ_JAHPXO010000089.1:0-2302 GCF_019041495.1 Parabacteroides sp. MSK.9.14 | reverse complement strand
CGCAACACGAAGTTAAGTAAATCTTCGAACATGACAAAGCACTGAGTAATATATTACTACTCACTGCTTTAAATTATTCTTATACAAAAGTGTTGCGGAAATTAGGTTTATGTTGATAATAATCACTTTCTGATGCAGGAATTCCTACGGCTAATGCCACTTTATCCCAATTACATGAACCTATCCTGCCTGAAAACGGCTGCAAAAGTAACGATTTTCCACGAGCATCCAGCCAACAGTCTGTCACAAAAATAAGGGTGGATAGAAAGTGGATAGCATTAGAGTAGTCAGGCGGACAAAAGATATCCTAAACTATTTTCAACACACGTAATCAGCAATCAATCTTTATTCAGATCGTATAAAAAGAAGGATATAGAAAAAGATGGGCTGCAAATTTATAAAGAAGGTAAGCTCATTGCAGATGTATCCGTTCCTACGAATTTTAGAGTAATGGGATATATGGCACCCTATTATTATTCGTATATCATACCCAATATGGACGAGGAAGACAATTCATTAATGCTATATCGTTTTAGACTATAAGTGAAAGTCACAAAATAGGCTGAAAGCTCAGTGGTCTTCCTCGCCCATTTTGTCTCTTTTAACCCAATTCGGTCGTTAGAACGAATAAAAATAGTCAGTCGCTTTACTTTTCTCGTTCTAATGACTGATTGAGGTTTATCCGCTAAAAGCCCTACTTAGGCCACATATCTACTATAAATTCTTTATTCCAGGCATCTTTCTCCGCTAAAACATATTCCGTTTCCCACTTGCCTAACGAATATCCCACTATATGCAATTCGGCTCCTGTCTTACCGGCCAGCTTAAACTTGCCGCTGGTGTTGACCTTGAACTGATAGTCGGAACCCGTTACTACACTTGCAGACTGATCTGTTGAAACAGAAGGACCTACTTTAACGAAAGGACCTCCGCAATAGGCTATATTGACTTCCGTCTTGAAATATACACCCAGGCTTGCAGCCACTTCACCAGAGTAAGTGATGTTGGTTCGATCTACATAGCAGTTAAACGAATGGTTGTATTCTTTATAAAAGACCCAGCCTCTGTCTCTTGCATAGGAAGGACCCAGCTTAAAGGAAGAATCAAAAGTCATGGGCAGAGTTATGCCTATCGTGCCTTTTGCATGTGCATTACAGTCCATAGTTAAAGTGGGTATAACCATGACCGAAATGTGAATGGGACCTGCTATCGGGAATACAACTACAATAGGAGGATAATAGACTAATGGGACTTCACCGCCGCTTGATTTATCCTTCACATCCCATTCAACGAACAGAGGACCATCCAGTTTGTACTCACCTGTGAAGTAGCAATCAAAGTTACGTAATTTGAACCAGGAAATGTTGATGCCGATTTCAAGGTCTAATGCTGTGTGGGTCTGTACATCCTTCAGTCCAATGCGTAAGCCTTTTTCTTCGTATGAATAATTGGTTATTCCATCCTTGTTGAAAATATGCCATGTAGCTTCTTGGGCCAGCAGCTCTTCGGCTGTTGCATACTTTTTGCCATTGTCTTCTGTACCGCTGAAGATAACCACGCTGGGATGATAAACGCCGTCTTTGGAATAACGGTTCTTCAAGCCTTTCTCGCCGTAGTTAACATACAATTCCGTGCTCAGCTTGAAGTCGCCATGCTCTATCAGGTCTGCCAATGTACCTTGGGTTGTCGTCAGAATAGCATCCTTTCCGTTTGCCGATACATTTGATACCTTCCGAATGAAAGGTGGCGTGTCGATGCTGCGCCATATAGACAACACATCGTTCTTGTTTACCTTTGTCTTTATCTTATCCAGGTATGCCTGGCTCACACGAATCTGTGTTGTGTCAGCATTTAAGATCTCCACATCGTTCGGATTGATAAAATCAAAATAGTTGAGAGCTTGGGCATTTTCTGCAAGCTCAATTTCGCCTTTCTCAATAGGCGGATCGGGAGAAACATTGTTATCGTCATCGTTGTCACAAGATATTACCGTAAGTGATACGAAGAACAAGGCAAGAAAAGCAAACTTGCCCGATTTGAAAAAAGACCAATACTGCTTCATAAATGTGGATTATTTTACGCCTTCCAGGTTTCTTGGAAGAACCTGATAATACATGGAAGCGTGAAACCGGAACACCGCATTTTGAGTGGAGTCACAACAAAACAAGCATAACGCTTCCTCAATTGTTGATATACCTAATTTCCGCAACACTTTTGTACAAGAATAATTTAAAGTACTGAGTAGTAATGTATTACCCAGTGCTTTGTCATGTCAGAAGATTCACTTAACTTCGTGTTGCAA
>NZ_JAHPXO010000008.1:0-145452 GCF_019041495.1 Parabacteroides sp. MSK.9.14 | reverse complement strand
ACAACCTATAACAGGATTTTTTTAATACACAGTCAACCAAAATCAGGACGAGACACTATTTGATTTTGTGATAGATGTGTGATAGATGAAAACGCCATCTATCACACATCTCACGCTTTAATTAACAAAGCACACACGCAAAAGCGTGATAGAGTGATAGAGATTTATGAACATCATGAATTCTTCGTCATGGCAATTACATATTATTATACCATACCGGTCCCGGCCGGTTACCCATTTCAAACTCCAATGTGTCACCATTCATAATCTGCTCATGGGTAATATAGCTCTTGTCATACGGTCGGCCATTCAACTTCACAGATTGAACATAGATATTTTCACGGCTTACAGCCGGAGCCAAGACCACAAAAGTTTTGCCGTTTGCCAAATGCATCTTCACTTCTGGAAATATCGGAGTTCCGATCTCATACTTGCCACTGATCGGATCAACCGGATAGAAGCCCATCGAACTGAATACGAACCAAGCCGACATCTGTCCGCAATCTTCATTCCCACAAATACCGTCCGGAGCATTCTGATATAGGTTGTGCAGGACCTCAGCCACATACTTCTGCGTCTTCCAGGGCTGTCCTACTTTATTATATAAATAAATCACATGATGGCTCGGTTCGTTGCCATGTGCGTATTGCCCGATCATACCGGTACTGAAGATCGGCAGGTCTTCTGTCGATTTCGGAACATAGGTGAACATACTGTCCAGTTTCTCAGCGAAACGTTCCTTGCTTCCGACCAGGCCGACCAGACCGTCCAGATCCTGAGGTACAGACCAGAAATATTGCCAGCCATTACTTTCACAGATATCTTCGGTATAGTCGTCGGGGCTGAAGTTTGCAGCGAAGTTCCCTTTCTCGTCACGCGGCTGCATGAAAGAAGTGGCCGGATTATAAACATTCCGGTAGTTCTGAGCACGTTTGTAGAATTCATCGGCGATCTCTTTCTTGCCCATCTTCTTTGCCATTGTTGCAATACAATAATCATCATAAGCATATTCCAATGTCTTGGATAACGACCAGTTCTCCCATTTCTTGGGATCGCCGTAGGCCGGGACATACCCTAACTTCTTGTAATCACCGATTCCCCGGTAATCATCACGGTTGGCCGTAGCAATACAAGCCTCAAGTGCTTTTTCCGGATCGAAATTGCCGATACCTTTCAGATACGCATCCACAATTACGGGAACGGCATGATATCCGATCATCATATTGGTTTCCCAGCCATACAAATTCCACAATGGCAAAGCCCCATTCTGTTCATAGAATTTCAAGAAACCTTTGATCATATCATTTGCACGTTCTGGTTCGGTATAGGTAAATAGCGGATGAGAAGCGCGATAAGTATCCCACAACGAGAAAGTGGAATAGTTCGTCCATCCGTCCGCTTTATGGATCTGCTGATCCGGGCCGTAATAGGAACCATCCACATCACTGTAAATTGTCGGAGCGATCATGGAATGGTACAAAGCAGTATAGAACTTCACCAGGTCATCAGTATCCGAGCTTTTCACCTCTATTTTAGAAAGCTGCTTGTTCCATGTTTTGGCAGCCTGCGCTTGATAATAATCGAAATCGTCTTTCGAAACCTCCGCACGCAGGTTCTTGCCTGCTCCTTCCATACTGACACCGGATATACCAGTCGTTACTAAAATTTCCTCATCTTTCTCCGTATTGAAATCGAAACGGGCAATATAGGCCGTACCGATCCTGCCACGATCTTTCGTTACGATAGAAGTTGTGTCCATATGGCAAGCCATGAAAGGTTTCGAGAAACGAGTCTCAAAATAAACATGCTGCAAAGGAGACCAGCCTTGCGAAAAACGATATCCCCGGATCGTCATCGAATCGACCACTTCTATATACGAATCCAACGTGAAGTCCCAGTTCATCGCCTTTTTGAGGTTCAAGAATACGGATGCCTCTGCTTTGGGGAACGTATAACGCTGAATACCGCAACGTTCAGTCGCGGTCAACTCGACATTAATATTGTAATCTTTCAGCAGCACACGGTAATAGCCAGCCGAAGCCATCTCGTCATTGTGCGAAAAAGTCGAATAGACACCCAAAGGAGCAGGTGCCTCCTTATACGGACGAGTCACCGGCATGAAAGAGATATCGTACAAATCGCCCGCACCTGTCCCTGACAAATGGGTATGGCTGAAACCGGCGATAGTCGTGTCGGGATAAAAATAACCGGAAATACGGTCCCAACCGGGAAGCCCGTTGTCAGGACTCAACTGAACCATTCCGAAAGGGACTTGCGCTCCCGGATAGGTATTACCCGTAAAGTCTGTCCCGATAAAAGGATTTACATATTGTGTATAATCATCCGCCTCCTGTTGTTTTTCCGGCGTGCAGGCTGCCAGAGCCAGCAAGGAGACCGCCAATAAGGATATGTGCCTCATGTTTACATTATGTTTTAGTCTTGACAAAGATAAAAAAAGAGACGTACAATAAAAACTGTACGTCTCTTCTATAACTATTTTACGATGTCCGTAGTTTTAGGCCGGTGCGATTTCCGTACTATCTTCATCCTCGTCATCTGCATCTCCATTCGTGTCATTCTTCACAAAGAACGCACTCAATTCGAACAATCCATACAGCGGGAAGAATACGATACCCAATGTGAACGGGTCACTACTTGGGGTGATAAATGCAGCAGTAACCAACAACCCCACGATAGCATGCCGTCTGTATTTGTGGAAGAACGAACGTTTCAACAAACCGATCTTCGACAACAGCCACGAAACCAACGGCATTTCAAAAACGATTCCCATCACAAAGATCAGCATCAGGAAATTATCCATATACGAATCCAAAGAGACCTGTTCCGTTATATTGGCACTCAACTGATAAGTTGCCAAAAAGCGCAGCGTCATCGGGAATACCATAAAATATCCGACAGCACATCCGATAAAGAACATGATTGTTCCCAAAAGAAATACCCATTTGACATTTTTCTTCTCATTCTCATACAAAGCCGGACTAATGAACTTCCAGATTTCCCACATCAGATAAGGGAAAGTAAGCACAAGTGCCAACCAGAACGAGGTGGTCATGTGAGTAAAGAACTGAGATGCCAATCTGATATTAAACACATCCACATGAAAATTATCATTACAGAAATCAGGCAGAACATCAAACCACGGACTGACATTGACCAACCACTGGTTCAAATCGCACAACCATCTGTAAAAGATAAAATCGGAATAACAGGGTGCCAATACTACGCGGTCAAATATACCATCGCTACCACGCATAAAGGCGAAACTGCCTATCGCAAAGATAAAGAGCGCTAAAAAAGAACGGAACAGAGTCCAACGAAGTGCCTCCAGGTGGTCCCAGAAGGACATTTCTTCTTGTTCTAATTCTGCCATCTTTTACTTTTTATCGGTATCGTCTATCTTAATGTCGTCTTCTAATCCTTTTACACCGTCTTTGAAGTTTTTCACACCTTTACCGATACCTTTCATCAGTTCAGGTATTTTTTTACCACCGAAAAGTAACAAAACAATAATGGCAATGATGATAATCTCGCCAGTTCCTAAATTTCCAAGAAATAATAATTGATCCATGATATTGTATAAATTAGTCGTTAATATTCCTGTTATCGATGGGGCAAAGATACAATTTGTAATGAATAGTACCCCAATTATTCTAAATTTATTACCTTTGCGCCATCTTAAAAAACTGAAATTAGAAAAAGATTAGAAAAAATGAAAGCGTATGTATTTCCCGGTCAGGGTGCCCAGTTTGTCGGAATGGGAAAAGACCTTTATGAAAACAATCCTCTTGCAAAAGAGATGTTTGAAAAGGCTAACGAAATCCTCGGTTTCCGCATCACGGATCTGATGTTCGCCGGAACAGACGAAGATCTGCGCCAGACAAAAGTGACACAGCCTGCCATTTTCTTACACTCTGTCATTCTTGCAAAAACATTAGGTGACCAGTTCAAACCGGATATGACAGCCGGACACTCTTTAGGAGAATTCTCCGCGCTTGTTGCAGCCGGAGCCTTGTCTTTCGAAGACGGACTTGTTCTGGTATCCAAACGTGCTATGGCGATGCAGAAAGCCTGCGAAGCCACCCCCTCGACAATGGCTGCCGTTCTGGCATTGCCGGACGAAAAAGTAGAAGAGATCTGCGCAAGCATCGAAGGTGAAGTCGTCGTATGTGCAAATTACAACTGTCCGGGACAGCTTGTCATCTCCGGCTCCGTATCCGGTATCGATGCCGCATGTGAAAAGATGCTGGCTGCCGGTGCAAAACGTGCACTGAAACTGAAAGTCGGCGGTGCATTCCACTCCCCTCTGATGGAACCGGCTCGTGCAGAACTGGCTGCCGCTATCGAAGCGACTCCGATCCACAAACCGTCTTGCCCTGTTTACCAAAACGTAAGCACGAAAGGCGAAACCTGTCCTGAAACAATCAAGGCTAACCTGATTGCCCAGCTGACTGCCCCGGTCCGTTGGACACAGAGCGTTCAGAACATGATTGCCGACGGTGCCGATCATTTCATCGAACTAGGTCCGGGCGCTGTACTTCAAGGATTAGTGAAAAAGATCAATAAAGAAGTAACGACAGAAGGCATGCAATAAACAGTTTGCTTCATTCATATAAAAAGGTTGGTAGGAAAGTTCTTCATCGAACACCTACCAACCTTTTCTCATATCACTACTTCAGATTCCACCACAAGGCAGTCTCCACCACATCCGGTCCGCCCAACAGTTCGAGGGCTTTATTATAACCTTCCAGGTTGTTCGTCTGGATATTGGCCGGATAGCGATAACGCTTCGGATAAAACTCCAAACGGCATTCTTTTGAAGTGGCAACTGTCAAGGGAACCTGGTTCAACGGGTTATAGTCTTTTTCGACAGCCTGATTCTCGAAAAAAGGCAAACCGATACGGCGATGGTCGCTCCAAACTTCCTCGGGCAACCAGGGAACCTGAGCAATATATTTCTGTGTGAAGATCTTCGTCATCGCATCGTTATTATATGCACCGCCACGATAGATGGAATTTTTCGGATATGTATAAGTCATCGTCTTGTTCTCTTTTGTGTACGGATCAACATAGTTTACGATATAAGGCTTTGCCTCCGTTGTATGGTCGAAACTGACAGATGTCCCGATCCGATTATATTCGGTAGAAGACAGATAAGCACCGACTTCACTCAACAAGCCGTGGTACTCGAAGCTCGCAGTCACTCCGTTCTCGTAGTTCGATTTGGGAGAGCCCGGAACATCCCAACCACGCACGCCGGCTTCAGCCAGCAAGAAATAACTTTCCCAAGGACCGAAATAGACACGTTTCTGAGTACTCATGCGGTATTGCTTCGACATGGACGGATAGTTATAGTTTTTTCCGGTCAATTCGGTAGCCAAACTACCTTTCACATCCCATTCACCGGCCACCCATGTCCCCCAAGTATATCTAGGATCGATTGTCAGCATCGGCTTCGTGTTATCATCCGGATCGAACAGGGAGACCGGTTTCACCTCGCTGGCCGCCCCGATATAATCGGAATAAACCACACCATCGTTCCATCCTACTACACTAAATAACTTCGGTGCACGTGGATCGACATATTGTGGAACGCCGTCGAAATAAAATCCGGCACACGGATCGTTCGTCGTCAACGGAAAATGCCTATCCAAATACAAGCCCATGTAAGTATGCGGGTTCTTCAGATGTGCTTTCAATGAATCAGGTAGTGGAAATTCGTTACTTCCCAAGCCGACCACGAGATTCTTGAATGTAACGGACATCGCCTGTGCATTCCAGGTACGGGACATAACGCTGGTCAGGTCGCTCCATCCGTCCTTTTCCTGTACACCGGCAAGTTCGGAAAGTGAAGAAATATATCCTTTGGAAGCGGCATCTTCAAACTCTCTTTCAGCCAGCTGCGGGTTTGCATTCACGATACGCATTGCCAAGCGCATACGCAGAGAATTGGCATATTTCTTCCACATATTCACATTTCCGGCATAGAAAGCGTCTTCAGCCGACATCGGAGACATATCAATTGACGGGTCGAGCGCGGCTTCCGCCTCCTTTAGTTCTTTGAGAATAAAAGTATAAATCGCTTCTACACTGTCGTACTCGCCCGGAACGCCCGAAAAAGCATCCAACGCCGGAATCGGCCCGAACCCGTCAGAGACCTCCGAGTTCAGGTAAGCCCGCCAGATACGCGCCATCTGGATCACATTCTTATAATACGGATAGAGATCAGCTTCACCATCAGCCACTTTCTTCTCGCCCAGTTGAACGGCTTTAGTCGCCTGATTCAACCATTTCACGGCGTAGTCGTTGCTCAGGTAGCGCGTGATATAATCATTATTATCCGTACCGATCGTGAAACCGCTTCCCCGATTGAAACGAGACGCCCGGTTCCAAGTCAGGATAAACATACGTTCGGCGATCTCCGGATTCATCTGGTCACCGACGATCGAGGCATTCAAGAACCATTCAGGCTTTACCTTGCTTTCATCCACCTGGTCCGGATCTTCATTTATCTCCTGAAAATCGTTACAGGAAGAAAACAATGCCGCCATAGAGAATAGGCCTGCTAATATTTTATTTTTTGTGTTCATATTATGTTGTTTCTTTTTATATCCTTTACAAAATGATTGCAAATTATCAAAAACCGACCATCCGGTCTTCCGGAAAGGTTTTGTAAGCTTTTTAAAACCCGACCGTTACGTTAAACGTGAACGAACGGCTCGTCGGAGCGGCCCCGTTTTCGAAACCAGTCGCATTCGTGTTGGTTGCCGAAACGGATTCGGGGTCAATACCTGGCAAATTGTAATGGATCATCCATACATTGTTGCAGGTAGCAGACAGATTCAAACGCTGGAACGGCGTCTTTTTCAGCATCGCTCTGTTGAACGTATATCCTAAAGTGATGTTACGTAGACGAATATTGGTTGCGTCATATGTGAAAACCTCCGGCAAACCGTAATTACCGGTCGATCCGATCCGCTCCCAATAGTTCTGGTGAGTGACCGGAACATTGTTTTCCACATATCCTCCGTCTTTCCTGACAACCGTGTTAGGCACGACAAAATCCTGACGTTCACCGTTCACAACCGTTCCGGCTGCATTACCACGGACAAATAGGTTGGAAGCTGTTGCCGAATAGATGTCGCCACCGATACGGAAATCGACCAGGAAACTCAAGTTAAACCCTTTATATGAAAAACTGTTCGTCAAACCCAGCATCCAGTCCGGACTTTGGTTACCCACCTTGCTCTTTTCAGCAGAGATCAGAGGTAGGCCGTCGTCTCCCACAATCACTTTGCCATAATGCGGACTGTCCTTGTCCGTCACACGCAGAAAGGTCTGTCCGTAAATATCACCATAATAACTGCCTTGTGCCGCCACGATCTGGATCGCATCCAATGTCTTGATGTCATAAAGCGTCACGCCCGGATACAGGTCGATGATCTTATTGCGATTCAAGGAGAACTGGGCTGTCGCATTCCAGTTGCATCCCTGCACGTCCGGGCTCTGGAAAATGGCACCGTTCAACGAGATTTCCAGACCTTCGTTCTGGATATTACCGGCGTTCACCTTGCGGGAACTATACCCGGCAAACGGGTCGAGCGGCAGGTTCAGCAACTGGCGGGTCGCATTCGTCTTATACCAGGCGAAATCCAAACCCAAGCGGTTCTGCAGGAAACGCACGTCGAGACCGGCTTCCCATGATTTGATCAACTCGCTTCGTACGCTCGAATCAAACAAGATTTGGCCGGGAGCAGCCGTCGTATTCCCGTTTTCGTCTTTTCCTACCGTGTAATTATTGTACAACTGATAGGGATCAAGATCATTACCGACTTCCGCATAAGAAGCCCTCACCTTTGCAAAGGTGAACCACTCCGGCATGTTTCCGCCGATCTTAGGTAACATATCCGAGATCACACCAGAAAGACTGACCGAAGGATAGAAATAAGAGCGATTGTCTTTGGACATAGTAGATGACCAGTCGTTACGGGCTGTCACGTCTAAAAACAGATAGCCGTCCCAGTTCAGTTGCAATGATCCATAAAGGGAATTCATCTTCCGGCGGATCAACTCGGAGGTAACGGTCGGTTTATTAATGCCGTTGTTCAAGGAGAAAAGGTCCGGAACCAGCAATTCACCAGCCGAAGCGTTCATCTTGGTTCGCTGCTGCATCATCAGGTTACCTCCGAATGTCACGAAACCGCCCAAGCGGTCCAGCAGGTTGTCTTTGCGTGCGGTAGCCAGGAAGCTGTAGTTATTTTCGTAGAATGTCTCAGAACCTTCATTATACAGGCCGCGGGGCGAGGTGTTACCGCCGGCATATACTTTCTCATTTTTGGTCGTCGTATAATAGTCGGTACCCCCACGCAGTTCGATATCGAACCAGTTGGTCGGCGCATACTTCAACGATACGTTACCCAACAGACGGTTACGGGTATCATTGTTCTGCCGGTATTTGGTCACCCAGTACGGGTTTTCCTGCGGGTTCTTGGAGGCATCCCACCAGATCATATTGCCTTCTTCATCCACGCTGCTCTTAAATTCCTTAACATTCAAGGAACGAGGCAGACCGTATATCGTGTTGAACGCATTTGACGGGTTCACGCCTTGGATCGGGCGGTTATGGGCATTCATATTTATATAGTTCACTTTGGCATCCACCTTCCATTTCTCCGTCTTATCGAGGAATGTGGTGGCACGCAACGTAACGTTCGTCTTATTCAGTTTCGATTCCGGTGTGATACCGGCATCATCCGAACGGTTAATAGATGCGAAGACAGAAGTTCCGTTAATATTCTGCTGGAAACTGACGCCTTCGTTAAAAGAGGTTCCTGTATGGAAGAAAGCATCGATATTATCATATGTCTGGAGAGGCACTTGGCGTCCGAGCCAATCCGTCACAGTCTGGCCTTCAGCTTTCGGTCCCCAACTCAAACGGGACTGGTTGTCATAAACTCCGACCGATCCTTGTCCGAAGCTGTTTTGCATATCCGGTTTCAAGAAAATGGATTCAGCCGTGATACCAGCATTCACCGTAATCCCCAGCCCTTCGTTTTTCCGTCCCGATTTGGTCGTGATCAGGATCACGCCGTTACCGGCCCTCGAACCGTAAAGTGCAGCTGCCGAAGCTCCTTTCAGGACCGTCATCGATTCGATATCTTCAGGGTTAATATCAGAAAGGCCGTTACCCATATCGGCTCCGGAATTACCCCAAACATCATCCACACCGCCTGTAAAATTATCCATCGGCGTACCGTCCACCACGATCAATGGCTGATTGCTACCGGTCAGCGAACTGTTACCACGGAGCACGATCTTCGAAGAACCTCCCACCCCGTTACTGGAGCGTACAATCTGTAAACCGGAAACTTTACCAGACAACGAATTGGCCAAATTTGGTTCGCGGGAAGACAACAACTCGTCTCCCTTCAATTCCTGCATGGCGTAACCTAACGCTTTTTTATCACGCTTCATACCCAAAGCAGTCACGACTACTTCATCCAATTTTTGCGTGTCCTCTTCAAGATGTACAGACAAAGAGGCTTGTCCTGCATAAGGAATCTCCTGTGTGGCGTAACCGATAAAGGATATTTGGATAATATCCCCATTTTTTACCCCATCCAACGTAAAGTTGCCATCCATATCGGTCATTGTCCCGTTGGTGGTTCCTTTTATAACAACAGACGCGCCGGCAACCGGTCCCAAAGCATCTTCGACGGTTCCCGTTACTTTTGCATTTTGTTGGGAAATGTCAGTGTCTGGATTACCTGCACTTGAAGCCGAGTATATATTCCCGGAGAAACATAACGTGCTCGCAAGCAAAACCATGCTGACAGGCTTAATTCTTTTCAACATAACTAATGTTTTTTGTTTAAATTATGATACATGTCTTGGCTGAAACCAACGTCTTTTTTGATATATGTAACACAAAAAAAGAGAAGTTGTTTTGTATTTAACCTTTCGGGTAAAAGCAGATCATGCTGAAAAAGTAATCCGAAAACATATTGACAAATTGTTTCACAAGGACAGAGAAACAAGAAGAAAAGACAAATGGAGAAATACAAGAAACTTTTTTTTCGATTCGGGAACAAAAAATAAAAAAGGATGCGGCAGGAAATGGTTATCTGAGTGATGAAACGATTGCGAATCGTGCATCAGATGCCTTATTAAACTATATGGAAGCATGTTATGAAAAGAATGGAAATCTGGATGCCAAAGCACAGAGCTATTGGAGAGCTTTTCGCGAACGTGCTCATCCCGATACAGATTATAATAAGACAATCGCTGCTACTGTTATGAGCGAAGAGGCCAAAAATGACTGGGGAGAGGAGAGACTTATTACGCTGGGCAACTGGTCAATCCAACCTTGTATAACATCGATCGGCTGACCGTTTGCCATTAAAAAACCATCGACCATACCACGGGTCACACCGACACCATAATCGCCTAACCACGCTCCTACACCGACACAATGTACCTAGCCGAGACCTTTACTATACAGCACTTCGCTATAAGACGATATATCCACAGCCAAGAACATATCCATATATGGGTTAGCAGGCTCCTTTTTCTTTTCCCGGCCATCCCGGACCATTCGGAACGAATGCTGTATTTTTGAATATGAATCCATTTGGTTTGGGTTCTTACCGAATCATTCCATCGAAAGCTATTATTGTTGTTTACAACTGGTTTTCCTGTTCTACCGCTTTTTGTAATAATTACACCAAAGGAACACAAACCCTGCAAATGGAAGAAACGGCAGCATCTTTCAAAGCAGAAATATTCTCAATATCCTGCGGGTTGACAGCGTTGATACCACCTTCCATGCCATCGTTCAAAACCAATGGACTACCACTGAACGAAGATTATCATCCATATTCGTCATGATGCCGTTAGTGGTTCCTTTTAACAATCACAGAGGCTCCGGCAACAGGATTAGGCTAATAGATCTGATTCTTTTGAATCATAATTTGTGTTCCATGATATTGAAAGAATTACTCTGATTTTCATAATAACTTCTTATTCAATGAAACAAGCAGGCTCACACATCTTTGTGTTTTCAATGTTTAAAATGATATTAGTTCTAAAAGAACTATGGTATTTTTAGCTTTAATACATTTTGACACAACTTCATAACAATATGATTTTCAATAAATTAAATAAGTAAAATATATTATGCAATAATTACTTAAAATACACAAGTCTCTTTAAATTACTTCTGTTAACAAATTAGCAGAAGTACGACCATGTTTTTTATTTATCTATTTTTATATAGTTACATATTTCCAATGGATACATTATTCTGATAAACAGAATAATACCTGTGTAATACCAAAAGAGTAAAATGTTAAAAAAGAAACTTCTACGTATTTTTTTTAGAAAAATAACAGTACAACGGAAAATTTTCATATCTTTGACACCGATATGAAATGTGCAGAGTTCTTTTAGAACTAATTACAAACACAGATAAACTTTATACGCAAAAGCTAAAAACTCTAACATTTTGTATATATGATGTAGAAAAGCGATAATAAGCGCCATCATTTTAATTAAAAGAGCATTCTTTCAATTAAATATAAGACACAAATTATGTTGAAAAATTTCAAACCTATCAGCTTAATCTTGCTGGCAGGTGCCACTTGTTTCCCAGCAAGTATATTTGCAGAAACAATGCCCTCCAAGCAAGGTATGAACATTTCCCAGCAGAACGGAAAAGTTACAGGTACTGTGGTAGATGATCTAGGGCCTGTTGCCGGAGCATCGGTCGTAGTGAAAGGAACAACCAATGGAAACATTACCGACATGGATGGTAATTTCACATTGGAAGGTGTAAAAAATGGAGACATCATTCAGATCTCTTTCATTGGTTACACAACTCAAGAAATCAAATACACAGGACAATCCACTCTTCAAATCAAATTAGCGGAAGACACTCAAAAACTGGAAGAAGTCGTAGTCGTTGGCTATGGCGTACAAAAGAAGGTAAACCTGACCGGCGCTGTAGGGATTGCAGATAGCGAAATTCTGGAAGATCGTCCGATCGGAAACATTGCACAAGGTTTGCAAGGAGCTATTCCAAACTTGAATATTGATTTCGCCAGTGGTAATCCAAATGCAGCTACTACATTTAATGTACGTGGTGCAACTTCACTGAATGGAGGACAAGCACTATTGTTAGTCGACGGAGTCGAAACATCAGACTTGTCTTTGCTTAACCCACAAGATATCGAAAGCGTATCAGTATTAAAAGATGCTGCCTCTGCTTCTATTTATGGTGCCCGTGCCGCTTTTGGCGTTGTATTGATCACAACTAAAAAAGGGAAAAAAGAACAAAAAGTTCAAATCAACTACAATAACAACTTTTCTTGGTCGATGGCCTCTCGCTTACCGGATGGTGTTTCTTCCGATAAGTGGATTCGTGCCATGAATCAGGCAAACGTGAACAATGGCAGCGGACAGTATTTCAAAGATGAGCACGTTCAGGCTGTAGATGATTTCATTGCGGGGAGAGGTCTTTCTGCATTTTATACAACAGACAATTCAATAACTGCTGCCGGACAATGGGCTTATGCTGGGAACACCGATTGGTTCGACGTAATGTACAAACCGTCATTCATGCAACAACATAATGCAAGTATCAGCGGTGGTTCAGACAAGACGACTTACTACGGCTCTATTGGTTATAAAGGACAAGATGGTATTTTGCAATATGGTACGGATAAATACAAACGTATTAATATGTCTTTCAACTTTTCCACTCAGATTACAAAATGGTTGGAAGTAACTTTCCGTACAAAATATAACCGCAATACAAGTGATTATCCCTACACCAGCAATTTTAATTTAGGAAACATTTTTTACGAAATCTATCGTGGATTCCCAACTATTCCTGTTTACCTGCCAGATGGTAATAATTTTGCTGGTATAGCAGGTAGCAACTTCAACTATAACTTTGCTGGTTTATTAGATGGAGCTGGGCGAGACAAAACCAACTCGGATGACTTTTGGTACACTGCCGCCTTTAATCTGACACCGTTAGCCGGTTTATCAATCAAGGGAGATTATACCGGAAACAAATTCTATCAAGATCAAACCCAGCACGGCAAGATACTGTATCAGACAATGCCAGAAGAAAGTACGTTATCTCCGCTATCCGTTGGTACACCTGGAGGTGTAACAAAAGCTAATTACGGAGATACTTATCAAGCATTGAACTTATGGGCTGACTACAAGAAGTCATTCAATGACAAGCACAATTTAGGTGTAATGGTCGGTTACAACCAAGAAAGCAAAAAGACGACTAAATTAAGCGTAAGCACTAGTAATCTATTTGATAACAATTTCCCTGTCACCGATTTGGCCAGTACTTATAACATGCCAAGTGAAGAAGCAACAATCTGGGCTGTACAGGGTGCGTTCTTCCGTTTGAATTATGATTACATGCAAAAATATTTACTTGAGGTAAATGGTCGCTATGACGGTTCATCCAAATATATGTCTGGTGATCGTTGGGGATTCTTTCCCTCGGTATCAGCAGGTTGGCGTATCTCTGAAGAAAGTTTCTTCGAACCAGCTCGTAATATTTTCGACAACCTAAAAGTCAGAGCTTCATATGGCTCATTAGGCAATCAAGTTACAGATGGCAATTTCCAATATTTAAGTTTCTTGACAAGCGAATCTTTGGCCTATCTGATGAACGGCGGTATCATTAGTGGCTTGAAAGCTCCGACATTGGCTAGTACAAACATCACATGGGAAAAAGTTTACACAACCAATATCGGTTTAGACTGGACTATGCTGAACGGCCGTTTCACTGGATCTTTTGACTATTACATCCGCGATACAAAAGGAATGGTCGTAAACAAAACTTACCCGGCTGTATTAGGGACGACAGGTGGTAAAGAGAACTTGGCAGATATGAGAACCAAAGGTATGGAATTATCTTTAACGTGGAACGATCAGATTAAAGACGTGGCCGGCAGTCCTTTGGATTACTCTATCAGCATCGGCATCTCAGACAACACTTCTGAGATCACGAAATATGATAATCCGACATTAAGTTTGGATGAAACTCATTACCAGGGAAAGAAAATCGGCGAAATTTGGGGATATGTAACAGATGGCTTCATTAAAGATGAAGCTGAAGCCCAAGAAATGGCCAATAAACAGGCTTTCATCAGCACAACTTGGAAACCAGGAGATATTCGTTATGCAGATTTGAACGGTGATGGAAAAATTGACCGTGGAAATAATCGTGTTGGTGATTCGGGCGACAAAAAAGTCATTGGTAATACAACTCCCCGCTACAATTTCAACCTCAACTTGAGTGGTTCATGGAAAGGTTTTGACTTACGTCTGTTCTTCCAAGGTACAATGAAACGCGACGTATGGTTGGACTCTCCTGTATTTTGGGGATACAAGACAGGTATTTGGTGGGCTAACTTAAATGATTACATCATCGATAACTCTTGGAGTGAAACCAATACGAACGCTTACTATCCTATTCCGACTTGGAGTGATAGAAGTAAACAAACACAGACAAAATATCTGCAAAACGGTGCTTTTATCCGTCTGAAAGATGTTACATTAAGCTACACTATTCCTAAAGCGCTCATCAATAAATACGGCATTGGTCAGCTAAAAGTGTTCGTAAGCGGTCAGAATCTTTGGGAAGCTACAGGATTGTACAAATACCTCGATCCGGATGCTGTAGGCAGACGTGACAATAACGGTAACTTGAAAGTTGACGACAACGGTAGTGTTTACCCGTTCACCCGTTCTTATTCATTTGGTATCAACGTAACATTCTAAAAACAGACAAAGTAACATGAAAAAGTCAATTATATTATTTGGTGGTTTATTGTTCCTCACAACCCAAAGTTGTGATGTACTGGATAAAGAGCCATTAGACTCTATCAGTACACAACAATACTTTGCAAATGCCAATGCACAGGCATTAGAGCAATATTGTAATGATTTATATCCCAAATTAATCACCGGACATGGAAATCCGAACGAATATAATTTTGGGATGATGGAAACTGATTTCCAGTCTGATGACCTACTTCCGTGGGACGCAAACTCTGTAGCTTTCAGTCAACACAGCATTTCTACAGCAGACAATGACAATTGGAAATGGGAAAATATTCGTGCTTGTAATGCTTTTATGCAAGATTACGAACTATCCCCGGAAACCGAGGCCGTAAAACATCGTTATGCTGGTGAAATTTTATTCTTCAAGACATTAGATTACTTTAATAAAGTAAAACGCTTTGGCGATGTACCTTGGTATGACAAAGTATTGGTTCCTGGAGACGAAGACCTATACAAAGGCCGCGATTCCCGTATTACCGTTGTAGCAAACATGATAAAAGACATTGATCAAGCGATTGAATGGTTACCCAAAAAAGAAACGACAGGTGTCTACCGCATCAGCAAAGACGCTGCACTTGCATTAAAGGCACGTATATGTTTATTTGAAGGAACTTTCCGCCGTTATCATAATATGGAAGGTGATACCGAATTGCTCAAAGCCGCTTATGAAGCAGCAGGCGAACTGATGAAATCCGAATATGGCTATTCATTGTTCCAAGGTTCAAAACCTGGTAAAGCCTATTATGAATTATTTATCCAAGCAGATTACAACTCCAATCCTGAAATTATTCTGTCGAAGGAATATGATCCGACTGTCGGCAAAGGAAATAACTTAAGCCGCCAAATTGCAGTCGGTGAATCTCCTATCGGTTTGAGTCGTGACGCTGTTGAAGATTATTTGTGTGCAACAACAGGAAAACCAATCTCTATGTGCGGCTGCGAAGGCCACTCTCATCATACTACATTAATCGCCGAACTAAAGAATCGAGATCCGCGTTTACTACAAACAGTACCGACTCCCGAAGCTGGTGAATACACCTATTACCTAGAAGGGAAACGTCCGGATATCGGTAAATATACCAGTGGAAGTGTTAGTACATCTACGGGATATGGTGTTATCAAATATTACAATCCGTCAGAATACACATCATCTCATCATATTGGAACATTAGACGCTCCAATCTTCCGTTATGCAGAGATTCTTCTGATACGTGCAGAAGCAGGAGCCGAACTTGGCCAAGATCCCGAATTAGATAAAACAATCAACGCTTTGCGTGATCGGGTTGGTTTTAATCACCATTTGACAACAAATCCGATTGAAGACCCGAAATTGGTTGCCGAATATCCAACAATCAAAGGCCCGAACGCCAACTTGATCCGCGAAATCCGCCGTGAACGTCGTGTTGAACTAATGGCAGAAGGTTATCGTTACCACGACTTAATGCGTTGGGCCTGCGGTATTCGCCTGAACCAACCGAAATTGGGTATCATTCCAGACAAAGCAACAAGTGAGAATGATTTAAATGGATATAATACAAAAGATTATGAATCCATTAAATCCGGATTAGGTTTCGTAGACGGTGCCATTGATGTTTATACAAAACGAATGACAAATCCTGTTCCAAACTTTATAGATCCCAAGAACTATTTGTTCTCTATTCCGACAAACCAAATCGGATTAAATCCCAATTTAAAACAAAATCCGGGATGGGATTAATTGAAATATTTTGATAATTTTTTTTCAAAAGGTCTGCTCTTCATAACAGAAGGGTGGACCTTCTTGTATTTGAAAAATCCACATTATTTCAATAGCTTTTGATTTTAAGGTCCATCTTCACAACTTCAGCAAACAATTCATATATATCAACTCCCTATAAATACTGAAATACCAAGAATATGAAGTGATTTAAGACTACACAATTCACATAGTTCAAAACAACTATCTAATCAGTTACAAAGAAAGTGAAAGAGGTAAGTGCTACCTTCTTATAAGTCTATTAAATGAGACAGTAATCATACAATATGATTAAAAAAAATACATACAGCTTATTGGCTATCGAGGAAAAGGCACTGACCTACAGAGAGAAGATGTATACCTTATTCCACAAAACAACTATCTTTCTATAAATGGATAATACTTCTTTTCACAGCCAGAAGATATCGAGTTCAAAACATATATGTTTTAAAAACGAAACACCTATGTTTTGAATTCGAAACATAGGTGTTTTGAAATAAGAAATATAAACGATCACATCAATAGTCTTTCTCATTCGCCAGATTCCACATATTCAGAAAAGAGGCTTTCGTTATGTCGACAATCTTATTCCAGTTTATCTTTTCCACATGGTCGCTTGGCATATGATAGTCAGGATGACCATCCGTATGGTACCAGATGACCGGAATATCCAAAAGAGCGAACGAAGCGTTATCGCTCCCCCCTACCGGCTTATCCCACGGACGATAATCAGGAGTCAGATTCAAGCCATATTTCTTGATATCGTTTTTCAACCAATCGCCAAACACAGGATGCGCTTCCGTATAGAAATAAACGACATGCATCGGCTTGGACTCGTCTTTATTACGGCCAATCATGTCGTAATTCAGATACCCCTTCACCTTATCCATCTCCAAGAATGTCTGCACGAAATATTTGGAGCCTAACAAGCCTTTCTCTTCACCATCCCAGAAGGCGAAAATAACGGTTCGCTCCGGTTGAACCCCCGTCGCTAAAAACGCCTTAGCGACCTGCAGGACAGCTGAAACACCCGAAGCATTATCGTCGGCCCCGTTATAGACCCGGTCACCGTCCAGCATCGGGTCAAAGCCGAGATGATCGTAATGGGCGCCAATAATCACATATTCGTTCGGGTTCTTACCCTCGATCTTCCCCAAGATGTTGTTCATCGACAACTTCTGATGAACACCTTGTTTCAACTTCGCGATCGAATCCGGATGAACCTGGAAACGGCCCTTCTTCTGCCGTTCCTTGTTATAAGCCTCAAAAGGTTGGTAATAGGATTCGAACAGAGGTTCGATCCCCATCGTTTTCAAATTAGATACAATATATTCACCGGCAATACGCCCACCACGGAAACCAGCTTCACGCCCTTCCAATGCATCGCTTGCCAGAAAACCGATATAGGCCTCGGCATTTGCCCTGTTAATGACATCCAGCCCTTTCTTTTCAGGCAACTCGGCCCATAGCGTAGCACTTAGTGCAATAGAGGCTAAAAACAATCCCGTTTTTCTCATTTCGATATTGTGTTTTACAGATTATAGTTTTCTACATTATGCAAATATACGGATATTTGTATACATTCGAACTATAATGACAGAACACAAATATGATTTTAGTGTGGTTGTAGACAAGAGCAGGACTGACTTCATTAAAATAAAAAAAGGCCAAACTCCGCTATCTCATAAGCGTCGAATACCTCCCCCTTTTATCTCTCACCAGTCTTTCAAAAGACTACGGTGAAGAGACTACATCTAACAAATTATTTACTGTTTAATACTCAATTTTTAGAGCTTTCGCTCATTTGGCTCACCAATCTGCGAATCTCAGCATTTACTCGCTGGCACATTGAACCATTTCCTACTGACTGATAACGATCAGCCTGATAACGCAACATCGCTAAAGTACGCATACTTTTTTCGTTTTCTCTCATCATCATAATTTTACTCATTTAAGTTCTCCACGCTTGGAGAACGATTAATAATAACTAAACCTAAACTTTCTTTTTCTTTTTGTTTACAGTGCAAAGATAAGTATTTTATTTGAATTTATGCTGTAAAACATATTCAATGTCTACTATTTAACTATATTTAGGTTTTGATTAAATACTTTTCATCTCGATTTATCTAAACGACAGTAGCCAATTCACCTGTAGTCGAGTCGATTACAAATCCGCGGACCGTTATATCTTTTGGGATCAACGGATGTTTTTGTACTTGAGCCACTGTTTCACGAACGGAACCTTCCGGGGTGTCGAACCCACGCAACCACGATTTGAAATCAATGCCGCAGTAACGCATCATATCGATATGCTCCGAAGGGATACCACGCTTCTTCATTACCTCAATCATCTGTTCGCTGTCCATATGCTTGGCACCGCAATCGGTATGACCGACAATCATGACTTCGTTCACACCTAATTCATAAATGGCAACCAACAGACTCCGGATCACACTTCCGAAAGGATGGGAAATAATCGCCCCAGCATTCTTGATGATCTTGACATCCCCGTTCTTTATTCCCAAAGCTGCCGGCAGCAGTTCCGTAAGACGCGTATCCATACAAGACACTATCGCAATTTTCTTATCAGGATATTTATTGGTGATAAACCTCTCGTATCCTTTACTCTTTACAAATTCACGATTAAATTTCAATAACTCGTCTATCATAACTATCTTATATATATGTAACAGTTCAAAATCAAATAATGTTGAAATGTTTCAACGCATTGTATACACCATTCTCGTCGACAGAGGTGGTCACATAACCAGCTGCACTCATCACGTCTTCGGCCGCATTTCCCATAGCAACCCCAATCCCGACATGGCTAAGCATCTGAATATCATTACCACCATCACCAAAGGCCATACATTCGTCCAGACCGATATGGTAATGTTCCAGCATTTTGTCAATCCCGACCCGTTTACTGCTTCCAAGCGGTACGATATCTGTAAAAAGAGGGTTCCACCGCGTGGATTCACAATGCGACAAGACCTTCATAATACGTTTCTCCTGCTCTGCCGTAAAAAAGGCGATCAACTGGTAGACCGTCTTTCCATAAATATCCTCGATCGGACGGATTGGAGGAGCCGGGAAGTTCAACAGATGAAACACATCATTGACCGCCTTATCCGTATAGTTCATAAAAATCTCGTCTTCCTGCACAAAGGCACAAGGGAATTCGCCTTCTTTTTCCTGGTAACGAACCAAGGCTTCGATATCCTTATCGGGAATGCTATGCTTATAAATCACATCGTCCTTTCCGGCAAACACATAGCCACCATTCAAAGTTACATATCCATCGAACTCAAGATCGCCCAGATTGTTAATCGAACGGCGATGACGACCAGTTGCTATAAATACTTTTATCCCCTTCTTCTTCAACAATTCGATCGCATGAAGGGTAGATTTCGGGACTACATGTGTTTTAAAGCTGACCAATGTCCCATCAATATCAAAAAATACTGCTTTAATCATAACCTAAACTCATTACCTTTTAAACCTCAACAAAGGTAAGAATAATTACGGATTTCCAAAGGTCATATAAAATCACTATATTTGAACGCTGAAACATTTTATTTGCAAACATGAAAACACATCTCTACTTATTGACAATACTATTCATATCCGTTCCATCCGTCTTTGCACAAGAGATTGAGAAAGAAACCGTTCCTGGACAAGAACCAACTTTGGTCGAACGACTTACAGGAGGGAAAAAGGTGATTGAAAGCGCAGAAATGAATTTTCAGCTTTTTACTTCGGCAAACGCCAATTTCATCGGTTCCGATTTCGACGGCATGAACTTCAAGCTGAATCGTGTCCGATTGGAAATAAAAGGGAATGTATGGAAAAACCTTTCCTATCATTACCGGCAGTCGTTTAATAAATATTCGGACCCTTATTCGCTGGACAACCTTTCGTCCTCGCTCGAATTGGCTTATGTCAACCTGAAAGTACATGACAAGTTCGGCTTTACGATCGGTAAGCAGTTTGTCAATTTCGGAGGATACGAATATTTTGTCAATTCGATAAAAGTCCGTGAGTTCAGTGAGTTCAACAACCTACTGACCTGCTATCAGGCTGGTATTTCAGGTAACTGGCAGATCAATCCTGACCACGAACTTTGCTTCCAGATCGTGAACAACCGAAGCGGACAGGACAACGAAATCTACCCGACCGGATTGCCCGACAACACACGAGAAGCAAAAGTTCCTTTCATGTATACGGTAAACTGGAACAGCTACTATTTCGACCGCATCCTGCAACTCCGTTATGCCGCTTCCGTAGGACAACAGACACAGAAACGTTATTCTTATTACTTCACCTGCGGCAACACGATCGAGAAAGGACCTCTGCTGACTTATCTGGACATCATGTACACCCGGCAGGGATTGGACCAGCACGGCGTTATCAGCCGTCTGCCAGAGACAGCCCAGACAGCTTGCAATACCGAGTATCTATCGGTCATCGCCGATATCGACTACCGGATTCACCCGCGCTGGAACCTCTATGTGAAAGGTGCTTATGAAACCGGAAAAGTGTACAAGGCGAACGGACCATTTGCCAAAGGCATGTACCGCCGTTCCTGGAATGCACAGAGCAGTCTCGAATTTTTCCCGATCAAGAACAGTGATCTTTTCATCTTTCTCCTTTATACATATCGCGGCGTAAAACTTGAAAAAGCAGCCTTGGATATGGGAGCAGTCGATCCCGACACGCATCGTATTTCGTTAGGGCTGGTCTATTCGATTCCGGTATTCTAAACTTTCTCTTTCAAGGCAGTTTTGCCACCCTCTATTCCCAGAAATGAAATCACAATGAGGGTGTCAAAATACCTTTGCCATGGTCTTTTAGGAACAGATTTACAAGGGATCATTCAAACAAAGCCGATCCAATCAAATTATACCGGAAATTTTTATTATCATAGACCTCCAAGCCTTTAACCTTGACACCGATCAGTGTCGAGCGATATAGGTTCTCCACGTTGAGAACATTGTATTTTCCTTTTGGCAGTTCCATATACTTATCTAAGGGCTGCAAATAGACAACCGTATATACCAACGGGCTGACATAGCCGTTCTGACCGGTTCCTCTGCTCCGTTTCTCGTATTTTTCCGCATCATCCATGCTCACAGGGATAAAGAACGCCTGATCCGGATTAACCGGCATAAAATTGAAACCGTTGAAAGGAATACATTGTTTGGGAGAACTGCCCGAACGTGTCGGATAGGACAATGGATAGCCTTTATGGTCAAAATCATAACCGTTATGGTTATTGTTCACTTTTATGAAATAAGTTTTTGTAAAATCAAAATCGGCCATTCCCTTTTCCAAGCGAGCCTGATATTCGCCTTTCAGTTTACGGAATTTAAACTGATCGCGCCGGCATTCCTGCCCCAATTCTTTATTGACGACACTGATATAATTCAAGACCACCTTGTCGTCTATCGGTAATTTATTGACACGAACACAGCAAATAAACATTTGTTCGAGCGTCATCTCCTCGCATTTTATAACAGGTTCAGGCATATTCACGACGATCTCGCCTTGTTCGATCGCACGATCAATCTCCACGAACAGTTTCTTATCGGGAGCTTTCTCACTTTCCAAGGCAAACACGACAGCTTCGTTCAGGAACATATTCTTATCTTCCGGCCGGATAATCTCACGGATTGTTACCTTGGAGAAAGGCAAATCCTTTCCATTGAACGCCTCATACCGAACCTTTCCATAGGTATCCGTATACGCGTATTTCAAATGGCTATACTTAGTCGAACTCAGATAGAAATCTCCGAGAGTAAGCACATCACCGGTTTTGAATGTATCTCCACTATACGTTTCATACGATTCCTGTGCATAAACAGGGAAAAGAAGGAAAGATAAGCAAAAAAGAAGGCATAAAAAATGTTTCATATTCATTAGATTAGTTAGACCTTTATTTCGTTAAAACGCGATAAAGATAAACTTTTTCCAAAATATATGAAACAAATGATATTACAATAAATAGACATCATTTATATCCAGCTTGAACTGCAGGCCAAGAAATTCAGCTGCTTTCCTGCAAAGTAGCATCCGTCCGGTAAAAATCTCGAAATAGTCCATCACGGCACAAATTTCAGTATTGATCTTTAAATCGAGAGTGATCGTTTTCGAATCCGGCTCCAATATAACATCCGATTTTTCGGCTGCATAATTTACCCGATCATGGATATCGAAATTAATCGTGGAACGGTTACGGACACGGCTGCGACGCACATCCGTCTTATCAGCGATTATCAGAGCAGCTGCAACGGCATTTACAGCAGCAGCCGTCTGTTCGTCATGGTTTCCGATAGCTGTAATAACGGTCGCCACATCTTCAGGCGGCATTCCCATCTTATCCAAAATACGAAAAGCCATCATAGCCCCACTTTGGGCGTGGTCGATGCGGTTCACCACATTGCCTATATCGTGCATGAAACCGGCGATACGAGCCAGTTCCACCTCATGCGCATCATATCCTAACTTCTCCAATAAATCCCCTGCTACTTTCGCAACCTTCGTGCAATGGGCAAAGCTATGCTCCGTGTAGCCGATTGCTTTCAACGACTCGTCCGCTTGTTTGATATAAGTCCGGATCTCTTCGGAATTGCGGACATCTTCATATGTTACATTCATATTTTTATCTTTACTATATATGTTAATTAAACACAGAAATATTCCATTTTGTTCTGCCGAAGAACCAGAAGGACATGAATTTCATATTACAAAAGCCTTTTACCGGTCTTTATTGGAATAATAAAAAAAGCGGAATCTCATGGTGAGACTCCGCTTTCTATTTTATTCGGGTGAAAAAAGGATTTCCACCCTTAGATGATCATAATCAAATTATTCTTCTACACTCCAGTTTTCAGCAGCCATACGTTTGTAGCTACGCAGACGCCACTTAGCGTTTTCTTCTGCGGCAGCAAACAATTCAGCAGCTTCAGCTGGATACTGTTTTGCAACAGATGCGAAACGAACTTCACCTTTCAGGAAGTCTTGGAATTTACTCCAATCCGGTTCTTTGGAATCCAATGTGAACGGGTTCTTGCCTTCAGCTTCCAGAGCAGGATTGTAGCGCCACAAGTGCCAGTAACCACATGCAACAGCTTCTTTTTCTTCAGCCTGAGATTTGCCCATACCCTTCTTCAAACCGTGGTTGATACAAGGAGCATAAGCGATAATCAAAGAAGGACCGTCATAAGCTTCAGCTTCGCGGATAGCCTTCAAAGTCTGAGCCTGATCAGCACCCATAGCGATCTGAGCGACATAAACGTAACCGTAAGTAGTAGCCATCAAACCCAAGTCTTTCTTGCGGACTCTCTTACCGGCTGCAGCAAACTTGGCGATTGCACCGACCGGAGTAGCCTTTGAAGACTGACCGCCTGTATTTGAATAAACTTCAGTATCCAGAACCAGGATATTCACATTCTTACCGGAAGCAATCACGTGGTCCAAACCACCATAACCGATATCGTAAGAAGCACCGTCACCACCGATAATCCACTGTGAACGTTTTACCAAGAAGTGGCTCAATTCGGCGATAGTAGCGCAATTCGGACATTTATCCTTAGCTGCTTCAACCATCGGAATGATCAGAGCTGCCAGTTCTTTCGTCTTATCGGCATCGTTCTGATTTTCGATCCATGCAGTGAATGCTTCCTTATATTCGGCCGGAGTGCCTTCATAAGCAATGGCAGCTTCCATTGCATTCTGGATACGTGCACGCATCTTTTCGTTAGCCAATTCCATACCCAAACCGAATTCACAGAAGTCTTCGAACAGAGAGTTAGCCCATGCAGGACCTTCACCCTTTTCGTTTGTCGTATACGGAGTAGATGGAACAGAACCCGAATAGATAGAAGAACATCCCGTAGCGTTAGCAACCATTTCACGATCACCGAACAACTGGGAAATCAGTTTTACGTACGGAGTTTCACCACAACCGGAGCAAGCGCCTGAGAACTCGAACAACGGAGTTGCGAACTGAGAATTCTTCACATTAGACTTGATGTCTACCAAACTCTGCTTAGAACTTACATTAGCCACACAGTATGCCCAGTTATCAGCTTCAGCCAACTGACCTTCCAGCGGAGCCATAGACAACGCCTTGTTGCCCTTGAATCCCGGACAGATATCGGCACAGTTTCCGCAACCCAAGCAGTCCATAACATCTACCTGCATACGGAACTTCATCCCCTTCATTGTAGCCGGAGCTTTCACATCCAACATCGGGAAGTTTGCACCCTTCTGTTCTTCGTCATTCAAAACGAACGGACGGATAGAAGCGTGAGGACAAACGTAAGCACACTGGTTACACTGGATACAGTTTGCCTCATTCCAAACCGGAACAAATGCAGCTACACCACGTTTTTCATATTTTGCAGTACCCTGATGCCATGTACCGTCTTCGATGCCCTTGAAAGCAGAAACCTTCAGTAGGTCGCCATCCTGTGCATTAATAGGACGAACCACTTCGTTGATAAATGCAGGATCGTTGTTTACAACCTCTTCATCATCCGGCAGGTTAGCCCATGCAGGATCAACAGTCAACTGGTTGTATTCGCCACCACGATCAACAGCAGCATAGTTTTTGTTTACAACATCTTCACCCTTCTTGCCATAAGACTTCACGATGAACTTCTTCATCTGTTCGATAGCCAGATCAACAGGAATTACACCTGTGATACGGAAGAATGCAGACTGCAGGATTGTATTGGTGCGGTTACCCAAACCGATTTCCAATGCGATCTGTGTAGCATTGATATAATAAACCGTAATATTTTTCTGAGCGAAATAACGTTTTACACGGTTAGGCAGGTGTTTTGCCAATTCTTCGCCATTCCATACCGTGTTCAGCAAGAATGTACCGTTCTCACGCAAACCGCGAGTCACATCGTACATACGCAGGTAAGCCTGAACGTGGCAAGCCACAAAATTCGGTGTGTTTACCAAATAGGTAGAGCGGATCGGATGATCACCGAAACGCAGGTGAGAACAAGTGAAACCGCCGGATTTCTTAGAGTCGTAAGAGAAATAAGCCTGGCAATATTTATTTGTATTGTCACCGATGATCTTGACTGAATTCTTGTTGGCACCGACAGTACCGTCTGCACCCAAACCGTAGAACTTAGCTTCGAACATGCCTTCGCCACCCAATGCGATCTCTTCTTTCTGAGGCAGGGAAGTGAATGTTACGTCATCTACGATACCGATCGTGAACTGGTTCTTCGGCATCGGCAGTGCCAGGTTTTCATATACGGAAAGGATCTGGGCAGGAGTCGTATCCTTAGACCCCAAACCATAACGGCCGCCTACGATAACCGGAGCATCTTCCTGGCCATAGAAACAGTCTTTTACATCCAGATACAGAGGTTCGCCTACTGCACCCGGTTCTTTTGTACGGTCCAAAACAGCAATACGCTTAGCAGTCTTAGGAACAGCTGCCAAGAAGTGTTTAGCCGAGAACGGACGATACAAGTGAACGGAAACCAAACCTACTTTTTCACCCTTAGCTGTCAGGTAGTCGATAGCTTCGCGTGCAGCTTCCGTAACAGAACCCATTGCAATGATTACGCGTTCTGCATCTTCAGCTCCGTAGTAATCGAACAAACCGTATTTACGTCCTGTGATCTTGGAGATTTCATTCATATATTCTTCTACGATAGCAGGAACTGCATCATAGTAAGAGTTGCTCGATTCTCTATGCTGGAAGAAGTGGTCAGGGTTTTCAGCCATACCGCGTGCAACCGGAGTTTTCGGATTCAAGGCACGTGCGCGGAATTCAGCCAACGCCTTCTGGTCGATCAGCGGAGCCAAATCTTCATTTTCCAATGCTTCGATCTTCTGGATTTCGTGAGATGTACGGAAACCGTCGAAGAAGTTCACGAACGGAACACGGGATTTGATTGTAGCCAAGTGGGCAACACCTGCCAAATCCATCACTTCCTGTACAGAACCTTCGGCCAACATGGCGAAGCCTGTCTGACGGGCAGACATTACGTCTTGATGGTCACCGAAGATACACAGTGCGTGAGAAGCCAATGTACGAGCAGATACATGGAATACGCAAGGCAGCAATTCACCTGCGATCTTGTACATGTTCGGGATCATCAGCAACAAACCCTGAGAAGCCGTATAAGTCGTAGTCAGTGCACCAGCCTGCAACGAACCGTGAACTGCACCGGCAGCACCACCTTCAGATTGCATTTCCTGCACCATTACAGTTTCGCCGAAAATATTCTTACGTCCGGCAGCAGCCCATTCATCTACATATTCTGCCATCGTAGATGACGGAGTGATGGGGTAAATCGCAGCAACTTCACTGAACATATAGGAGATATGTGCAGCAGCCTGGTTACCATCACAGGTTAAAAATTTCTTCTGTTTTGTCATAGACTCTTACTATTAGTATTTAAAAAAATTTCAATATAAAAAGCCGAAAAGCCAAAGCGGGATCATGTTGCCCTCTCCTACTTCGACCTTATCGATTGCATAATACAGATCAGGATTATTCTTCACCTTCATGTTTTCTTCAATCCTGAAATTATGCATCCCATTGACTAAGAAATGTGCATTCTTCCCGCCCTCATTCAATTTATTATCCTTCAAAAGCTGGTTATAAAAGAATGATTCGCGGACAGACTGCATATTCACTTCCATCGGCCGGATGGGATACATCAAATTGGAGTTATACATATACACTTTAGAGGGTTTCTTGGGGAAGGACTCTCCCACCGGATAAAGTATGTTCATCAAACGGGCATCGGCCAAATATTTGATATAGTTCATCACGGTGGCCCGCGAAGTCTCTATGTCTTTGCTCAACTGACTCACATTGGGCGTACAAGGAGCGCTTGTCGCCAACAGGTAAAGCAGCTTACGCAGTTTCGGCAGATAGCTTTGTTCGATTTGTTTTATGTATAACACATCTACCTCCAGCATCATATTCATGGTCTTTAGCAAATTCTCCGAGAAATTGCGCTTCTCCAAGAAGAACGGGTAGAAACCATGATGCAGATAGTCCTGAAAGTATGCCATCGGTTTTCCCACCGAGCAGATGCCTTTCGCAATCTCCTGATGGTCCACCAATATTTCTCCAAACGTATAAGCTGGAAAACTGTTCCCGGACATCAGATTAAAAAATTCCCGGAATGAGAAACCTCGCAGGTTATACGAAACCACCTTACCTGACAGATCGGGATTTTCATCTTTCAACCGCATGACGGAAGAACCGGAAAAAATGATCTTCAAATCAGTGAAGTTATCGTAACAATAGCGGAGTTCTTTCGACCATCCCGAATATTTGAACACTTGGTCGATCAGCAGCACTTTTCCCCCTTTTGCCCTGAACTCAGAAGCAAAATCGACCAACGTACGTTCCGTAAAATAAAAATGATTCAGATTTATGTAAAGACACTCTTTATTATCCGCGCCAAAATGCTCGCGGGCATAATCCAGCAGAAAAGTCGTCTTTCCCACTCCGCGAGACCCCTTAATACCGATCAACCGATCATTCCAGTCGATCTCGTCCATCAGCCCTCTGCGAACCGGCGAATACAAGTGTTCTACCAGATATTTATGTGTTTTAAAGAATGCTTCCACTTTTTCAATTGACAATTAACAATGGACAATTGACAATTTATCCATCCCGTTAAACGAGGCAAATATAGATATTTTTTCCGAATTGCAATGCAGAGTTTGCAATTTTGATAAAAAACATCTATTCCAAATTATCAATTATCCATTTTTTATTGTTAATTATTCAATTATCGTTATCCACCCATAGGTATCAGGTTCATCGCCATACTGGATAGCACGCAGTTTATTGTATAGTTTTTCACAAACAGGACCCGGTTTGCCGTCTTTTGCAATCACATAAGACTTATTGACATCCAAATCATCGATCTGTGAAATCGGAGCAATAACCGCAGCAGTTCCACATTCGGCAGCTTCATCGAACGCAGCGATTTCTTCTACCGGAACCGGACGGCGTTCCACCGTCAGGCCCATATCGGTTGCCAACTGCTGCAAACTCTTGTTCGTGATAGAAGGCAGGATAGAGTGAGACTGCGGAGTGATGTAGCTGTTGCCACGAATTCCGAAGAAGTTGGCTGGGCCGCATTCGTCCAAATATTTCTTTTCTTTCGGGTCCAGATATAAAACAGCGGCGTAGCCCAGCTCATGAGCCTTTTCGCCCGCAACGAGACTGGCGGCGTAATTACCACCGACTTTGATCGTACCGGTTCCCTGAGGGGCAGCACGATCGTAATCGCGCATGATACATACTTTGGAGGGTTTGAAACCACCCTTAAAATACGGTCCCACCGGCGTCACAAACACCATGAACATATATTCGAGAGCCGGCTTCACACCCACCTGGGCACCCAAACCGATCATCAACGGACGGATATATAAAGCAGCCCCGCTTTCATAAGGGGGGACAAAACGTTCGTTCAGTTTTACGACCTTACGGATAGCTTCCTCGAACTTCTCAACGGGCAACTCGGCCATTTTGATACCGCGGCTGGAAGATTGCATGCGTTTGCCGTTCTCATCCATACGGAACACACGGATCTTGCCGTCTCTCCCTTTGAACGCCTTCAATCCTTCAAACGACTCCTGTCCATAATGCAAACATGTGGCAGCCATATGAATATTGATGATCTCGGAAGAACTAACTTCGAGCTCGCCCCATTTACCATCCCGATAGTAACACCGTACATTATAGTCTGTCTTCATATAACCGAATGACAGATCAGACCAATTAATATTTTCCATATCTTATCGTAATTAGATTATTGACAGGCAAAGGTATTAATAAAAAATGAAAAACGGCAACCGTTACTCATTTAATCCTCGCAGGAAAATAATCCCGCAAATTGTCGCAATGCGTACAGGCAAATTCGGCTACACTCTTATTGTACACCTTGCCTCAAATCTCATTGGTCCAAATCGAAACTACTGCTGCATCTAATTCGATTTTATATCCCATTTAATTCAAATTACACACAAGGGTAATATTTTTTAACAGATATAAGATTCCTACACCTCACTATCAATCAAGATTTTAACCCAAAATCGCATTTTAAAGAGAGATATTGTCTATTTTAACACTCATTTACCCCTTCAAAAACGGCAAAAATAACAAGAACGATAGATGCAAATTGCAGATTATATCGTATCTTTGTGAAGAAGCAACAAAAAGACATGATGGAAACTCAGCAACGAAACACGGAATATCGACACGTGGAAAATTCAAACAACATAAACAATCAACATATTGGGCAGACAAACATAACTGTTTTTTATGTACATTTGTCCACCCAAATAAATAAATAACATGAAAGTAATCGATCTGATCAATAGCAGCAAGAGTACTGCTTTCTCATTTGAAATACTTCCTCCGTTGAAAGGAAACAGCATACAGAAAGTATATAATGTCATAGACAAACTGATCGAGTTCGATCCTAAATACATTAATATAACATCCCATCACAGCGAATATATCTACAAGACTTTGCCAGATGGTAGCTTTCAGAAAGTCAACATCCGCAAACGTCCCGGATCGGTCGCCATCGCTTCGGCTATCCAGAATAAATATGGCATAACGGCTGTTCCTCATATTATATGCAAGGGATTTACAAAAGATGAAACGGAATATGCATTGATCGACCTGAACTTTTTAGGTGTTTATGACCTGTTGTTGCTCCGTGGAGATGTAAAAACACTAGAAGCCGGACAAAAAACGGACATATACCACGAACATGCAACCGACCTCCAGCAGCAAGTGAACGACTTCAACAAAGGGATCGCCATCGACGGATCTGTTTTCGAAGCCAATGAAACACCGTTCTCTTACGGAATGGCTTGCTATCCGGAAAAGCATGAAGAAGCCCCCAATATGGAATCGGATATTTTCTATCTGAAAGAGAAAGTAAAGAACGGGGCGGACTACTTGGTGACACAGATGTTTTTCGACAATGAAAAATATTACGCATTCGTAGACCGATGCCGGGCGGAAGGCATTACGGTCCCCATCATTCCGGGTATCAAGCCGATCGTATTCAAGAACCAGCTCACCGTGCTGCCTAAGATATTCCGTTCGGACATTCCCGAACCGTTTGCAACAGAACTTCGTAAATGCAAAACGGATGATGAAGCGAAAGCCGTCGGTGTCGAATGGTGCATCCAGCAATGCAAAGACTTGATTGCACACGGCGTTCCGAGCCTACATTTCTATACGATGATGGCATCGGATAGCGTCTATAAGGTGGCAAAAGAGGTGTATTGAAAGCACGAAAACATCGTTTCATGAGCACGAAACTATATTTCCATGCCTATGAAACGATGTTTTCATGCCGAAGGAACTATATTTTCAAGCAATCGTAATCTCCCCGATCAGCGAACAATTCAGATGTTCCTTTACTTCGTCCGGCGTCATACCATGCCCGAACAGGAACATCAGCTTGGCAACCGCACATTCGGTCGTGCTGTCGTAACCGCTCACCACGCCGGCCTGCAACAATTTGCGACCGGTTTCATAGCGGTGCATTTCCACGCTCCCGGCAAGGCATTGGGTGACATTGACAATGACGATCCCCCGTTCGACCGCATCCTTCAACATCTCCAGCAACCAGTCATATCCGGGCGCATTCCCGCTACCGAATGTTTCCATCACGACGCCTTTCAAGCCGGGAATATTCAAGATGCTTTCCACAACCTGCGGAGAAATTCCAGGAAATATTTTCAAGATTGCAATATTCCGGTCCAACAAGTAATGAGGTTTCAGCGGTTTTCTGGATACCGGGTGGTAGATCTGGGGAATATCATATTTAATAGAAATACCGGCATGCGCCAGCGGAGGATAATTATAGGAACGGAACGCATTGAAATTATCCGCATTCGTCTTGCTGGTACGATTCCCGCGCAACAGGTCGTTCTCAAAGAAAATACAGACTTCAGGAACCAGCGGCATATCGTTTTCACGGGCGGCGGCAATCTCTATCGCCGTAATCAGGTTTTCCTTTCCATCCGTACGAAGCATACCGATCGGAAGCTGTGAACCGGTCAGAACCACCGGCTTACTTAGATTTTCCAGCATAAAGCTCAAAGCGGAAGCGGTAAAGGCCATCGTATCGGTCCCATGCAGAACGACAAAGCCATCGTAATCATGATAATGTTCCGCAATGACATGCACGATTTTCATCCATGAATCCGGTCCCATCTCCGATGAATCCATCGGTGGATCAAATTGAATAGACGATATTTTATATCCGAGATTTTTCAGTTCGGGGACATGCTCCTCCAAATGTTCAAAATTAAAGGCCTCCAAAGAGCCCGTCTCAGGATTTTCTATCATTCCGATAGTACCTCCCGTATATATAATCAGAATAGAAGCGTCATCTTTGCATACATTCATAATACAATCCGTATTTATGTAATTTTCTTTTTTTACAATGCAAAGATAATACTATCATTTTGAAATCAAATACCGAAACAAAACAATTAAAACATATTCAAAACTATCTTCACAAGAATAATCATAAGAAAAAATATTACATTTTGTCAACCGCAAAAAAACACAAATCACCGTCTCAGTTTTTATCGATCAGGCAATAGAAGTAAGCAATACAACAAAATGAAAAAAGTTTGTTATCGGATAGGGGTTTTTCCAAGCATCTTAGTCTTATCGACGAAATAATAAATTTTACAAAGATGAAATACATACTGTTTATCGCAATGGATTTGGCCTTATATCCTTTTTTGCTTGTACTTTTTATTGGTAAATGCATTAAAGAGAAAATACAGATCGCACATTAAGATGAGGTTTCTTATTTCCTCGATTATTCGTACCTTTGCTCTATCAACTCAATAAGAAGCAACATGTACTTCAAGGATATTATCGGTCAGGAAGAAATAAAAAAACGGCTTATACATTCGGCACAGACAGGTGTCGTCCCGCATGCCCAGCTATTCACGGAACAGGGGGGTGCAGGCGCCTTTCCTCTCACACTGGCTTACGCACGTTATCTGAACTGTACGAACCGGACGGAAACGGATTCATGCGGGCATTGTCCGTCATGCCTGAAGTATAACGAGTTGGCCCACCCGGACCTTCATTTCGTGTTCCCGATCGTTTCCAAGAAGGATAAGAAAAAAGATGTCTGCGACGATTACCTCACCGAATGGAGAGGTTTCCTGAAAGACCGTCCCTATTTCGATATAGACGGCTGGCTGGATTATATCGATGCCGGCAACTCACAAGCTCTGATCTACTCGAAAGAGAGCGACGAGATTATCCGGAAACTGAGCCTTAAGATATACGAAGCGACTTACCGCATCCTGTTGGTATGGCTACCGGAAAAACTCCACCCGACCTGTGCCAACAAACTCCTGAAGATCATTGAGGAACCTCCCCGGAACACGGTGATCCTGATGGTATCGGAACTTCCCGACCTGGTTTTAGGAACCATCCTGTCCCGTGCGCAACGTATCAACGTACGTGGCATTCATCCGGAAGATATCGCCGCCTCCATGATTTCCCGGTTCAACCTGACTCCCGAAGATGCCAAGCATGTCGCCCATCTGGCAAACGGCAGTTACCTGAAAGCGGTCGAGGCAATCAGCCTGGGGGAAGAGAACAAGTTCTACCTGGAACAATTCAAAGGCATGATGCGCAACTCCTGGGCGCGTAATGTCAGAGGCATGAAAGACATGGCAGACGTGTTGGCAAGTATCGGGCGTGAACGGCAGAAGAACTTTCTTTCTTATTGCCAGCATCTGATACGCGAGAACTTCATGTACCGGTTCCAGTCGCCGGAACTCAATTATATGAATACGGACGAAGCTGGATTTGCCGTGAAGTTCGCTCCTTTCATCAATGAACGGAATGTGATCGACATCATGGACGAGTTGGCAAAAGCGGAACGGCATGTGACGCAAAATGTGAACGCAAAGATGGTCTTTTTCGATCTTTCCCTACGGCTTACCGTATTGATAAAACGGTAATTCCAGATAAGTTGTCACAGTTTTTTATTCTGCCAGTTTCCTTTCCAGAGATAGAAGAAAGCGGACAGGATCATCAAATCGTAGACATGCTCCGTTGTCCAGCAGACCGCCACATCCGCATGCATCCGGATACCGACCCACAGTGCATAGAGAACATAGACAAAGATACTTGCCATATCAATCAGCAATGCCGTCTGCGTATTTCCCGTTCCCGACACACTGAAAAAGAAGATAAAGGCCGGAACCACAATTAGATAAGAGGAAAGCATCACCCAAAGGGATGATACAGAACCGGCAATCAGATCCAGATTATCCGTGTAAATGCGCAATACCAGTTCCGGGAATAGGGCAATCAGAATACCGAGCGGCAAAACGAAGTAATAGCAAATCCGTATCATACGCCCGCACAATCCCATCACCTGTTCCGGCTTTCCAGCACCAATCAGATTGCTGACCAGCGAACTGGAGGTCGAAGCAAAGGCATTGACAAACATAAACAGAAACGAAGAAATGCTTCGCACCACATTCGTAATCGCCAACGGCCGCTCTCCCTGATGCTCCATCACGACAAAGAACACGAACCAGCCTAAAAAAGCAATCCCGTGCTGAATCATAATCCAGATAGAAACACCCAATATCTGCCTCAACATCCGGAAATCTATACCCGAATACTCAAACAACCCGTATTTCTTATAATCGACTTTCTTCCACGTATAAAGAATGAAGAACAGCACCGAAACAGCTTCCGAGATCAATGAAGCGATCGCCGCTCCGGCAATCCCCAACGCCGGAAATCCGAACTTCCCGAATATCAGGACATAGTTCAGCATTACATTGGCTAACACCATCACGACCGAATTTATCGTCAGGATCTTTGTCTTTGTAATACCGACATAAAAAGCCCTGAACATAACGGCGACAAAGGAGAAGAAAAAGCCATAGACACGCCAGTCCACATACTTCATCGTAGCCTGGTAGACATCATCGGAACCGATCAGTTTGCGCAGAAAGAAAGGCGAATACAGATGTGAAGCCGTAAACAGCAACGAGGCAAGCAGCAACAGGAAAAACGTCCCCTGCAGGAAGACCGGCCCAATCCGTTTATATTCTTGTGCGCCGTTTCGCCGAGCTATCAATACCTGCGCGCCTATACTGAAACCGAAGCCAAGCATATAAATCACAAGGTAATAGACTCCCGCCAATGCCGACGCTCCCAACTCGACTTCTCCTACCCGCCCCAAATAGGCCGTATCGGTCAACCCGATCATGTGTTCCATCAATAGACTCATCAAAACGGGGAATGTTATTTGCAGAATTTGTTTGTTCGTAAATTGCATATTGTCTGATAAAAAGGGATGCAAAGATAATAATAAGAATGGATTGCACAATATAACCGGGAGACATTCGTTTTTATAAAAATGAACCGGTATGATGGTGCGTATAATTTATTAATGATATTCCTATGAAAGCGAAATTATTGCTGATATTCTCTCTGTCATTTTACCTTTTCAGTTGTAACGGACAGAATTCCCATATCCCGGCAGCTGTCACTTCGGCCGCTCCAGTCAAGATCAATCGTTTCGACAAGGAGCTTTTAAAGCTGGTCGAAACGAACGACTCCTCCATGCAAGCCAGGCTTGTTCGCGAATACCCGCAAATGCTCGACATATTGGGAAAAGGTATCCTAAACATGAAGTCTCCGGCAATGCCCGGCTTCTTCGACAAATTGGCCAACTACTATTCCGAACCGACTTTGAAGGGGTTATATACCGATGCTGTCCGTCAATATGACAATGTTTCCCAGATCGAGCAAGCTCTCGGTAACGGTTTCACATGGTTGAAGACCTGTTTTCCTTCGATGCAGATTCCGGCCATCTATATGCACGTTTCCGGCTTCAATCAAAATGTACTGGTCGGCGACAGCCTGTTGTCCATCTCGATAGATAAATATTTAGGCGAGGAATATCCGTTATACCAGGACTTCTTCTATGATTTCCAGCGCCGGTTAATGACGCCTGAGCATATCGTCCCCGATTACCTTGCCGGTTGGCTGATGTCCGAGTATCCGTTTGAAGGAAAAGAAAATGTACTGCTCGACCGGATGATCTATGAAGGCAAAATAAAATATCTGATCCATCAAGCATTTCCTGAACTGAAGCCAGAAGTACTCATGGGCTACACGGAAACTTCCTATAACTGGTGCAAAGAGAATGAATCCAACCTGTGGAAGGCTATCATAGAACGCAAGCATCTTTATACGCCAGACCTGATGACGACAAATAAATACTTCGATAACGTCCCCAGCATATTCCTGGCAAGCGACGCTCCCGGAAATCTCGGCAGTTGGCTCGGCTGGCAGATTATCGACAAATATATGCGAGAAACGAATTCGACCCCAGAAGCCTTGATGCAAAACAACGATAGCCAAGCTATTCTGACCGATTCGAAATACAAGCCATAAAGCCTACGGGGGATATAAAAAAAGAAAACCGTCCTATTCTCGCGAACTGGACGGATAACCTAATCTAACTTAATTCTAATACCATGAAAAACACTATATCTTAATAACAGAACCGGTATCGAAAAGTTTAATAGAACGGTTTATTTTTATTTCTTTCACAAAATAATGATCATGCGAGATCAACAACACCGTTCCTCTATAACTCTTTATAGCCGCTGTTATTATTTCAACACTTTGTATATCCAGATTGTTCGTCGGTTCGTCTAAAATAAATACATCCGGCGCATTATTTCCGATCATAAGGCAGCAAAAGAGCAACCGGATCTTTTCACCTCCACTCAAGCAAAAACACGGCTTGTCCCATGTCTCGTAAGGAAACAAACAACGGTTCAAAATGGATTTCAATTCATGTTCAGCCAAATGCGAGGCGTTAAAACGTTCCGTCTGCTCGAACACGGTCAATCCGGGATCAAGCACGGAACATTCCTGATCAATATAAAGATAACTGAAATCAGCCCGTGTAATCGTCCCGGCCGCCGGTTTCAGTTCCCCTAACAACAATTTGACCAGGGTCGTTTTTCCGCTCCCATTATTTCCTGTGATATGAATACGGTCGCCACTCCTGACCTGAATACTCAGAGGTGACTTCCATAGGCAGGAAGAAGTGTAACCGAAATTGATCTGATCCGCAGTGATCAGAATCTTGCCGGTGTGCAGATCGGAAGAATTGAAATTTGTCTGAAGTGCCCGCAAATCGGGAATCACATCCTGAAGGCTGGCAATCGAACTTTGCAGGGAAGCCATTTTCTCCTCATGGACATCATTCAGCCGGACTGTACTTTTCTCGGCTTTATCTTTCAGCGTATTGACTGCCATGCGTGAGATCCCTTTCTTGAAACTCGACTTATCACTGCGGACATTCGACTTATTCTTCCGTTCCATCACTTCACGCGCCGTTTTACGGGCCAGACGAAGTTCTTTCTCCTTCTCACTCAACTGATTCTGCAAAGCTGTCAACGCCAACTCTTTCTGTTCTTTATAGAACTCATAATTGCCACCATAAAGTGTGACCTCACTTTTCTCAAGCTCACAAATGCAAGGTAGCAGGTTTAGCAACGTCCGGTCATGACTGACAATCAACAAGGTCGAACGTCCGCTCCGGATCATCTCATATAGCTTTTCCCGGCCGGAAACATCCAGATGATTCGTCGGTTCATCCATCAAAATAATTTCCGGTGCATGAACAAGGATACCAGAAAGGAACACTTTCGTCTTTTCTCCTCCGCTCAACGAGCACATCGGCTGGGACAGTTGCAGATGCTCCAGATTCCAAGAGGCAAGTGCGGAAAGACAACGTTCTTCCACATTCCAGTCGTCATTCAGACAGGTAAAGTTTTCTGCCGAGGCGTCACCTTCAAGAATGGCATGGAGCGCCTTTATCCGATCGTCCACCCGCAGAGCTTCCGCCACAGTCAGGTTGTCGAACTGTCCGAAATGTTGTGGAATATAATAAGGGCGTGAAGAACACACTACCTCCCCCGATGAAGGTTTCAGGTTCCCTTCAATGATACGCAACAAAGTCGATTTGCCCGTACCGTTATTCCCCACCAGCGCAAGACGCTGTCCTGTATTGACTATCAGGTTTATGTTTTGAAAAAGAGGTTCTTTGTCAGCATGAACATAGCATAGCTGATGTACGGATATACACATAGTTTTCTTTGAATTAAAAGATTATAAACTAAAAAAGATAAAATCACAAACGTGCCGAAGGATGGCACAGGATAAGGCCGGAATAAAGAATCGACAATCGAAAATGAACAATTGGCAATTACATCAGAAAGATATTTACGATATATAGAAACCGGCTTACTTGAATATTTTCATCGGAGTATTTATATAATTCGGTTACAAAGATAATCTTTTTACCAAGTATTATCACATAATTCATAAAATAGATTTGACCAGCTGTTTCAAAGCACCAGTGTTTATTCCACAAAACAACTATCTTTCTATAAATGGATAATACTTCTTTTCACATCCAGAAGATATCGAGTTCAAAACATACATGTTTTGAAACAAGGCCTTTTCCATTTACGACCGGAAGCCAATCAGTATGGCGGAAATAAAAAGGCTGTGTCGCAATTCTTGACACAGCCTTTTTATTCCCAAACGCCACAAAATGTTAATCGAACATATGTCTGAACTTATCGAAAATCTTCTCCTTGACAGATTTCTTCGGTTGGAAATTAGGAGAATTCTCCAAGCCGTTCATGATATCCTTCTCTGACGCAGACAACGTTTCCGGAATATAAACACTTACGTTTACAAGCAGGTCTCCCGTTCCATAACTGTTAACAGAGGGAAGCCCTTTGTTTCGCAAACGGAGCACTTTCCCCGGTTGAGTCCCTGGCTCGATCTTGACTTTAGCCTTACCATCGATGGTCGGAACTTCAACTGTGCCACCCAAAGCCGCTTGAGGCACACTCAGTAACAGGTTATACAGAATGTCGTTCTCGTCACGTATCAGTTCCGGATGCGGCTCTTCTTCGACCAAGATCAGCAAATCACCGTTAATACCTCCATGACGGGCTGCATTCCCCTTCCCACTCATGGAGAGCTGCATGCCTTCCGCCACACCGGCCGGGATATTGATCGTGATCACCTCGTCGTCGCGCACGATTCCTTCACCATTGCACTCGCTACATTTCTTGGTGATAATCTTCCCTTCGCCTCCACAGGTCGGACAGGTTGTCTGTGTCTGCATCTGTCCTAAGATCGTATTGGCCACACGGGTGACAACACCGCTGCCATGACAGGTTTCACAAGTCTTGGAACTGTGATCGTCCTCCGCCCCACTACCGTGGCATTTGGAACAGGTTACATATTTCTTAACTTTGATCTTCTTTTCGACTCCGGTAGCGATCTCTTTCAGGTTCAACTTTACTTTCACACGCAGATCCGAACCACGATTCACCCGGCGACCGCCACGTGAACCGCCACCAAAGCCGCTGAACCCGCCAAAGCCACCGAAATGTCCGCCAAAGATGTCTCCAAACTGAGAGAAAATATCATCCATAGACATTCCTCCGCCAAAGCCACCGCCCTGCGAAGCACCTCCTACTCCGGCATGACCGAACTGATCATAACGCTGACGCTTCTGAGGATCACTCAGTACATCGTACGCTTCTGCAGCCTCTTTGAAGTTCTCTTCAGCCTGCTTGTCACCCGGATTCTTGTCAGGGTGGTACTGAATCGCCTTTTTACGGTAAGCTTTCTTTATTTCTTCTACCGAGGCAGTCTTCTCGACGCCCAGCACTTCATAATAATCTCTTTTAGCCATCTTCGTATCTGTCTGTTGTTATTTGCTCATTATCCTGTCGTATTATTCGCCTACCACTACTTTAGCGTGGCGAATCACCTTATCGTTCAAAGTATAACCGGTCTGCACACAATCCAGAACCTTGCCCTTCATATCGGGTTCCGGTGCAGGAATCATGGCGACTGCTTCAGACGTTTCAGCATCGAACGGTTCACCGACAGTTTCGATCGGTTTTACATTCTGATGAGACAGGTAAGACATGAATTTCGAATAGATAAGTTCCACTCCTTCCGTAACAGCCTTTATATCTTCAGCCGAACGGATATTCTGCAAAGCACGTTCGAAATCGTCGACAACAGGAAGCAGGTGAGTCAAAGCACTTTCGCCACCGTTCTTGATCAGCTCGGACTTTTCGCGCAATGTACGTTTACGGTAGTTATCGAACTCAGCCATCAAGCGCAGGTGGGAATCATTCAGTTCGTCATATTTCTTCTTAAGTTCTTCCAGCTCCTTCTGCTCCGGACCTTCATCCGTCACATTGTCAGATACGGAATTTTCTTCTGACGCATTTACCTGTTCATCCTGCAATTTTGTCGCTTCATCAGCACCTTGGCGTTCTTTTTTGTCAGCTGTTTCCTTCTTGCTATTAAAATTCATCTTGTTCATAATCAATTATATATTTTCATTACTATCTAATTGTCAGTAAGATATCATACCTATATCGGTCATACGACCTGCCTGTCGGCATTATTCTTGTCGATATCAATCACCAATATAACATCAAATATACTGCCAACTGTTCTTATAGAACGAAAATATCTTTACCTTTGTGTAGTAAAAGATGATTTATTGTCATAGTACAAATAATAAGATTAATAAAACAATTAAGAAATTAATTATGAAGAGAGCGATTTTGTCAGTTTTACTGCTATTTGCATTTCTTACCGGTTTTGCCCAAAACCGGAATATATGCCGATTAGGAATTACATACGATATCAGTCAAAGCGACCACTGGGGGAAAAACAAACCGGTCATAACCAGTGTCATTCCTTATTCGCCGGCAGAACTCGCAGGAGTTAAAACCAATGATATCATTATAGCTATCGACGGTGTGCAAACGACAGATATTTCGTCGGAAGAGATCGGTGAAATGCTGAATCCCGCCGGGAAAAACGAGGTATTACTGACGATCGGCAATCTGGCAAACCCTGCTAAACAGGTGCTTGTCAAAAAAGAATGCAAAAAAGGGAATGCGATTACCGAAGAACAATTGGCCACCGCTTTTTCTATGTACAGCCTCGAAACGACCAGCGAACGGGAATTTGTCTGTCCATTCAAGACAACCGTGACAGCCGACCCTGTAGATTTCGGAAAGTTCAAGACGTTCGCCTTCTCTGCCATAGACGAGAATAACAGCAAACTGGAAACGGCCATCAACGAAAGTATCGAAAAGGAGTTGACCAAAAAAGGGATGACTGTCGACACAAACCGTCCCGACATTATAGTACAGACCTTCTATTTCTTCGATAAGAATCCGAACTATAAAGGGGCGAACAAGATTCTGATTGAAAAAGAGCCGATCTATCGCTACAACTTCAATCACAGTAAGATGGAGACATTCCCGTTCTTGAACTCGATGTCTGCAGAAGCGGAAGCGGAGTATCTCCTCCAGTTCGGTTTTCGCCTGATTGACCAACGTGATGTACCGGGCCGTATCCTGTGGGAATGCGAGGCAAACGAACTGCTGGAAGACTCATATCGTCTAGATGAATACGCCCGCATTCATGCACCGTTGATGTGTATGCAATATCCATATGTCAAATATCAGCGCAACGTGCCATTCAAGGTCAATCAGAAAACCTACAACTATACAGGGCTAAGTTACGACATCGACCATATGGAACAGATCGCCGACGTCGATAAGAACTCTCCTGCCTATGCAGCTGGATTACGCCCCCGTGATATTGTAGAGAAAATCAACGACCAGAAAATGAATCACACGGCAGAAGAATTCTCCGCTGCTTACAAAGGATTTATTACCAACACGATGAAATACCGCGATCCGAAAACCCAGTTTACGGATGCCAACGGTTTCAAACGTTGTATGTTCTGGGACACATTCAAATACCCACAAGTAGCCGATGCGATCCAGAAACCCGGTAACAAGACCGCCTACTCATATTTATATTATTACGCCCCGTATATCAACCCATCCGGAAACAATGCCTGTACGTTCGATATCAAAAGGGGTAAAAACAAAATGGAAATCATCGTCCGCCCGACCATTCGCCGGTCCGTGACGGTCGAAGTAAAATAAAGCATTTACAAGAACGTGATATATCCGCAAAATTTCGAACAAAAAACGGGCTTCGATAAAGTCCGTCGTTTAATTTCAGAGAAATGTTTAAGCCCGCTCGGAGAAGAACAGGTGGCAGAGATGGAATTCTCTGCCGATTATCAAACCGTAACCCGACGCCTGGAACAAACTGACGAGTTTGTTCGTATCCTGCATGGAGAAGACGAGTTTCCCGCCAGTTATTTTTTTGATGTGCGTTATTCGTTGAAGCGGATACGCCCCGAAGGAACCTGGCTAGATGAAAAAGAGCTATTCGACCTGAAACGTTCGCTCCAGACAATCAACGATATTATCCGCTTCTTTCGCCCTTCCCTGGAAGAGGGAGAAGAGATCAAATACCCGGCATTGACCGCCCTTGCCGGCGATATTCAGGTATTCCCGCAGTTAATCGGAAAGATCGACGCGATACTCGACAAATTCGGACGAGTGAAGGACAATGCCTCTCCTTCACTGGCGCAGATACGAAAAGAGATCACGGCTACCATGAGCGGTATCTCCCGCAGCTTGCAGTCGATATTACGCGCCGCACAATCGGAAGGTGTAGTAGATAAAGATATTACTCCCACCATGCGCGATGGGCGCCTGATGATCCCGGTCGCTCCGGCTTTCAAACGGAAGATCAAAGGGATCGTGCACGATGAATCGGCTAGCGGCAAGACTGTTTTCATCGAGCCGGAAGTCGTCGTGGAGGCAAATAACCGCATCCGCGAGCTGGAAGGCGACGAACGCAGGGAGATCATGAAGATCCTGACGGAATTTACAAACTTCATCCGTCCGTTAATCCCCGATATCCTGCAATCCTATGAGTTCTTGGCCGAGATTGACTTCATCCGCGCCAAAGCATTGTTTGCCGAGCAGATAAACGGAATCAAGCCGGTCATCGAGGACAAACAGCAGATCGACTGGATACACGCTGCGCATCCCCTGCTTTTCCTCTCGTTACAGAAACAAAACAAGCAGATTGTCCCGTTGGATATTCTCCTGGAAGAGAAAAAACGCCTGCTGATTATCTCCGGGCCGAACGCAGGTGGTAAATCCGTTTGCCTGAAAACGGTCGGATTGCTGCAATATATGTTGCAATGCGGCCTGTTGATCCCCGTATATGAAAGCTCGAAAACGGGATTGTTCGAAAACCTGTTCATTGACATCGGAGATGAACAAAGTATTGAAAACGACTTGAGTACCTACAGTTCACACTTGACGAACATGAAATTTTTCGTCAAGAACTGTAACAGCAAAACTCTAATCTTGATTGACGAGTTCGGTAGTGGCACGGAGCCCCAGATCGGAGGTGCGATTGCCGAAGCCCTGTTGGACCGTTTCAACCGGAATCACAGCTACGGCGTTATCACGACTCACTACCAGAACTTGAAGCATTTCGCTGAAGACACGGAAGGGATCGTTAACGGTGCCATGCTCTATGACCGCCACCTGATGCAACCGCTCTTTAAGCTGTCGATCGGTAATCCAGGAAGTTCTTTCGCCATCGAGATCGCCCGGAAGATCGGCCTGCCGGAAGATGTCATTGCGGATGCATCTGCTAATGTCGGCTCCGACTATATCAATATGGATAAATATCTACAGGATATCGTTCGTGACAAACGCTATTGGGAAAGCAAGCGACAGAATATCCGCCAACAAGAAAAGAAGCTGGAAGATATTACCGCCCGCTACGAGCAGGATTTGGAAGCCGTAAACAAACAACGGAAAGAGATCATGCGTAACGCCAAGGAAGAGGCACAGCGTATCCTTTCCGAAGCCAACGCAAAGATCGAAAACACGATCCGCGAAATCAAAGAGGCACAGGCGGAAAAGGAACAGACCAAGCTTGCCCGCAAAGCCTTGGAAGAATTCAAGGCTTCTGTGATAGCAGCCGAAGAAGAGGACGACAAGATCGCCCGCAAAATGGCAAAATTACAGGAACGCAAAGAACGTAAAAAGCAGAAACAAAACGCGCCGGCCTCCAAGCAGGTCTTCAACCGTGATGTCATAGAAGCTGGCGACAACGTCCGCCTCAAAGGACAAGTCTCTGCCGGAACCGTTATGGAAGTTCAAGGAAAGCAGGCAGTTGTAGCATTCGGCATGATCAAGAGCACAGTCAAGTTGGAACAACTGGAGAAGGTCAGTAAAGGACAAATCAAGAAAGAGATCCAAAAAAGTACTTTTGTCAGTGTCCAGACAGCGGACGATATGCATGAAAAGAAATTGAACTTCAAGCAGGAGATAGATGTTAGAGGTATGAGAGGGGACGAAGCCTTACAGGCCGTTACTTACTTTGTGGACGATGCCATACAGGTTGGTGCCGCTCGCATCCGTATCCTGCACGGGACAGGGACAGGCATACTTCGGCAGCTGATACGCGATTACCTGCACACTGTTCCGGGCGTCCGCCAGTATCACGACGAACATGTCCAATTCGGAGGTGCGGGTATTACGGTTGTAGAACTCGAATAAGAACAAACAGATATGAGGCGAAGAGAATATGTACATCCACACAAGCGCAAGCATATTTCCAACCGACATCTTGCCGACCGATATTTCTATGCCGGCGAGCATGATACCGTTACCCGGATCAGCCTCACACAGTACAATGCTGACACTCTGCACACACGGGAGATCAAGACAAACGAAACGTCGTTCAAAAAATTTGTCGACGGAAATAGTATCAACTGGTTCCAGGTTAGCGGTCTGACTGATTCGGAGGCGGTCACGCGTATCGTCAATGAATTCGGGATGCATAACCTGGACGCCAAAGACATTCTGACTCCCCAACACGTAGTCAAGATAGAAGAGTATGACAAACACATGCTTATCGTACTCAATTCTTCCTACTACGACACCAATATGGAGATCAACTCCGAACATATCAGCATCCTAATCACGGGAAACGTAGTCATCAGCTTCACGGAAAGCAACAATCCTGTATTCGAAAATGCCTACAAAGCCATCGAATCCAATATGTTGAATATTCGCCGAAAAAACAGCGGACTACTCCTGGCATTCCTTTTAAATACGATCATTGCCAATTTAGTGGAATCGGCCTCCAAAGTGGAGGAAATGCTTGAGGATATAGAAGAGACCCTGCTCGATATCAAAAACGACCAAGGTAATATGGGGCTGCTTATCCAGCAACGTCGGAAAGAATATATGGTTATCCGCAAGAACAGCCAACCGCTGAAAGAGCAATTTGCCAAACTGCTGCGCACCGAAAACGGAATCATAAGCTCCGACATCCTTCCCATCTATAACGACTTATCCGACCAGTTGCAGTTCATCATCCAGACAACCGAAAGCTGCCGGGAAATCATATCTTCCCTGGTCGATCTCTACATATCCAATAACGACCTGCGCATGAATGCGATCATGAAACGCCTGACAATCGTATCCACGATCTTCATCCCACTGACATTCCTGGCTGGTATATGGGGGATGAACTTCAAGATGATGCCAGAATTGGACTGGCAATACGGGTATGGCATAGCCTGGTCACTCATGCTACTGACAGCAATCTCGACCTGGCTATACATGCGGAAAAAGGATTGGTTTTAGAGTCCGTAGTTCCGTTTGAACATATAATAGGTATTTCTGGAAACATTAAAACGTTTACAAATTTCGAAAACAGTGTCTCCGCGTTCAAGCATGCTGATCACCTCTTCTTTATTCGCATCCAGGAAAGACTGTTTTGCAGCCGATCCTTTCGGACGGCCTAACGGGCCTCCCGTGCTCTTCTTATGATTCAATGCCTCTTTGGTACGGATTGACATCAAACTGTGTTCGATCTCCGTCACCAACTTGAACACGTTTCCCATAACTGGCAGATCCAATGCCTGGTCTAGGATATACCGATCTCTTATACTATAGATCTGAACGCCTTTTTCCATGCAGCGTCCCATAATATCCATAACTTCCGACAAAGTTCGTCCCAAGCGAGAAATATCCGAAAAGATCAGACTATCGCCTTTTTGCATACGATCCAGTACCCTAGCAAGATTACGTTCATCTTCCCTCCCTTTGTCGACAGTGACATCCGTAATCCACTTATCGACATTCATATCATGATTCGAAGCATAACGTTCAATCTCATCTTTCTGTTCTTCTAGAAGTTCTTTGTTTGAAGTTCCTACTCTTAAATAAGCTATTACCATATTTCCAGCAACTTAATAATTAAAAAAACGTAGAACCAAAATTTATTTCTCGGTGAAGATACGAAAAGTAATTATAGCACAATAGCTAAACTTTCCATTTTATTTAAAGAAAATGTTAGTATTTTTCTCTTTAACACAATAAATTAAATCGTATGAAAACAGCTATCAGACTAAGAATGAAATAGCTAACAATTTACCCAATAACCGGGGATTTGCGACCTCTTTAAACATTTACCTTTCCCTCGTAGCAAACCCTGAATATAAGTATTTTGAACATGTTTATCGTTTTTTTTGCTTTCCGGTCTACCAAACACTTACTATATTTGCAAAACGAATGAAAAGGTTTCTGATTGTCATATTCGCTTTGCTGTATATCGGATTGTCTTCCGGTATCACGCTGACGATTCACCACTGCATGGGCAAGCTGGTCGAAGTCGGCATATGGCAGGATGAAACCTGCAACACTTGCGGAGCCAAGCATGCCCATAAATCCTGCTGCTCCACCGAAACTCAATTTATAAAGATATCAGACGATCAGAATGTCGACCAGCTACAGGTTATTAAATATGTACCGATGGCAATCGCACTTTTGTTCGATTTACGGGATCTTTATAACTTACCGGAAACAGAACAGGAAGCCAATATCCCTGTTCATTCCAACACCCCACCTGAATGGAGTGGGACAGACCGGCTCATTCATCATTGTACTTTCCTTATTTAGCTGATAGTAGATCTTTTCAGGCCCTTTTTCCCTTTATAGTCTTATAAAAGGGTCCGTCATTCTTTTGTCTTCATCCCAGACAACAAAAAAAGAAAAAAATCTGTTTCCTCTGTGTGTACAGAAGGAAACCGGCGTATTGTATTCAATAGCCGGACGATCTATTATCTATACATATAAATACTTCTTATGCTAAATAAAATAATCCGTTATTTCCTTGAGAACAGGGTGATAACCATATTGATCTTAGTGCTGGTAGTCGTATGGGGCATCTCGACTTCTCCATTTAACTGGCACGGAGGGATCATTCCCCGCAATCCGATTCCGGTAGACGCGATTCCCGACATCGGCGATAATCAACAGATCGTAGCGACCGAATGGATGGGACGTTCGCCCAAAGATATCCAGGATCAGATCACCTATCCGCTGACCACTTCCCTGTTGGGGATTCCCGGAGTCAAATCGATCCGTAGCTCTTCCATGTTCGGCATGTCCTTCATCTATATTATTTTTGATGATAATATCGAATTCTACTGGAGCCGTTCGCGGATTCTCGAAAAGCTCAACTCCCTTCCCCCCGGCACGCTGCCCGAAGGCGTACAACCGGCGTTGGGTCCGGATGCAACCGCTTTAGGACAAATCTACTGGTACACGTTGGAAGGACGCGATCCGGCAACCGGAAAACCGACAGGCGGATGGAATGCGGAAGAGCTGCGTACCATACAGGACTACTATGTCAAATACAGCCTTTCGGCCGCCGAAGGCGTGTCGGAAGTGGCATCAGCCGGAGGTTTCGTGAAAGAGTACCAGGTCGAGCTGAATCCGGATGCCATGCGCGCCTTTAATGTTTCCGTTATGGATATTATGGGGGCGATCAAGAAAAGCAATCTCGATATCGGCGCCGAGACAATGGAGATCAATAAGGTCGAATATCTGATCCGCGGCCTGGGCTATATCAAAGATGTATCCGACCTGGAAAAGGCCGTCGTGACGGTGTACCGGTACGCATCTCCGATGTAGCGTTTGTAAATATCGGTCCGGGTACGCGGCGCGGCGGGCTGGATAAAGAAGGTGTCGAAGCAGTCGGCGGTGTCGTGATCGCCCGGTATGGTTCCAACCCTTTGGAAGTCATTAATAATGTAAAAGACAAAATCAAGGAGATGGCGCCCGGACTTCCCCAGAAAACCTTGCCCGACGGGACTGTCTCCAAAATCACCGTCGTACCTTTTTACGACCGGACAGGCTTGATCAAAGAGACAATCGGCACGCTCGAAACATCTTTATCCCACGAAATACTGATCTGTATCATCGTTATCATCGTGCTGGTCCTCAACCTCCGGGCATCCGTCGTGATAGCCAGCATGCTCCCTATCGCCGTGTTGTCTACCTTCATCATCATGCGCTACACAGGAATAGCCGCCAATATAGTTGCCCTTTCGGGTATCGCCATCGCTATCGGCGTGATGGTGGACGTCGGCGTCGTGTTTGTCGAAAGCATCATCCGGTATATGGAGATGCCGGAGAACAGAGGCGTCCGCAAAGGGAAAGCGATGGTAAACCTTATTTATAAGGCGGTCAGTGAAGTGTCGGGGGCCATTGCCACGGCGATGATCACGACTATCGTCAGTTTCCTGCCCGTTTTTGCAATGGAGGCACAGGAAGGAAAAATGTTCTCTCCCCTCGCCTACACGAAAACCTATGCGCTGGCCTCTGCTTTCGTATTGGGATTGATCTTGCTGCCGACCTTATCCTATATATTGTTTTCGGTACGGATCGACTCAAAGCGGATACGGAAAGTGCTCAACTACATACTGATTGCAGCAGGTGTCCTCTTGTCTGTCCTGTACAGTAATATTCCGGCACTCGGACTTACAGCCGTCGGACTTAACAACCTGCTTGCCCACCGTTGGAAGAAACCCGGAATAAGTAACTATATCAATATCGGTATCGCACTTGTCGTCGCCACCTACTTCTTGGCAGAAGAATGGTTGCCGATGGGCCCCCAGAAAGGCATTATCGTCAATCTTCTTTTCGTAACAGGATGTATCGCCATCATTCTTGCACTGCTCTGGTTACTGGTGATCTACTACGAACGTATCCTTCGCTGGTGTCTGAATAACCGGTGGAAGTTCATGCTGCTACCGATCGCGACTATCCTATGCGGCATCCTGATCTGGAAACGGATCGGGCAAGAGTTCATGCCCAGCCTCAACGAAGGTTCATTCCTGTTGATGCCGACCAGCATGCCCCATACTGGAATCGAGCAAAACCTGAATTATATCGAAGCACTGGACAAACGCCTGGCAGCCATCCCCGAAGTGGAAACGGCAATCGGCAAATGGGGACGGGTAAACTCGGCACTCGATCCGGCTCCCGCCCAGATGTTCGAGAATACGATCAACTATCGTCCCGAATATATCCTGAACGAAGACGGAAAGCGGGAACGTTTCAAAGTGAACCGGAAAGGAAAATATCTTCTGAGAAACGGAGGCACTTACAATCCGGCAGACGGCTTCCGCCTGATTCCGGCAGATAGCCTGATACCGGACCGCAAAGGAGACTATTTCCGGCAATGGCGTCCCGAAATCAAGAACACCGACGATATCTGGCAGCAAATTGTCAACGTCACCCACCTGCCAGGACTCACATCCGCCCCGAAACTGTAACCGATAGAGGCACGCCTTGTCATGCTCTCGACCGGTATGCGCGCTCCAATGGGATTGAAGATATACGGGCCGGATCTGGAAACGATCGAGCAGAGCGGAAAGGCGATCGAACAGGCGCTCAAAGACGTTCCTTCCGTGATCCCTTCGTCCGTATTCTATGACCGGGCGGTCGGAGCACCTTATCTGGAGATTAAGCTGAACCGGGATAACATGGCCCGGTACGGAGTGAACGTCGAAGATTTACAGGAGATACTAAGTGCAGCCGTCGGCGGCATGATCCTGACGAAGACGGTCGAAGGCCGCGAGCGTTTCCCCGTGCGCCTCCGCTATGCCCGCGAACTGCGTGATAATCCGGAAGCATTGTCCATGCTCCTGGTTCCGACAGCCACCGGCGCCCAGATCCCATTGAAAGAACTCGCCGATATCGAATATGCCCGAGGCGCCCAGATTGATCCAGAGTGAGAACACCTTCCTGGTCGGCTACGTGATCTTCGACAAGAAACAGGGAAAAGCCGAAGTGGACGTTGTGAAAGAAGCGACAAAAGTGATCGAAGGAAAGATACAAAACGGAGAGTTGAAACTAACAAAAGGCGTTTCCTACAAGTTTGCCGGAAACTACGAACAACAGGAACGTGCCACTGCCCGGCTGATGATCGTCGTTCCCCTGGCCTTGCTGATCGTCCTCCTGGTTCTGTATTTCCAGTTCAAGACCCTTACGGCCTCGTTGATTCATTTCTCCGGTGTCTTCGTGGCTTTTGCCGGCGGCTTTATCCTGCTCTGGCTGTACGGTCAGGACTGGTTCATGAACTTTTCGCTGGCGGGAGTCAATATGCGGGACCTGTTCCAGATGCATACCATTAACCTGAGCGTAGCCGTATGGGTCGGCTTCATCGCCCTTTTCGGAGTGGCGACAGACGACGGTGTGCTGATGGGAACTTACATCCATCACGTCTTCCTGGAAAAGGACCCGCAGACCAGGCACGCCATACGTGAAGCCGTCGTGACAGCAGGACTCAAACGTGTACGTCCCGCAGCCATGACAACCGCGACCACCCTGATCGCCCTGCTCCCCGTCCTCACCTCGACCGGAAAGGGAGCCGATATTATGGTTCCGATGGCAATCCCGACTTTCGGCGGCATGCTGATCCAGTCGATGACCATGTTTGTCGTCCCCGTATTCCAATGCTGGTGGCGGGAAGGGCTGCTGAAGAAAGAGGAAACAACTGGCCAATGCCTCGCGCAAAATAGACCTGTACGCCAAACAGCAAGACTTGTCCCGGTCGACCTACCAGTTGATGATCCGCGAATTTTCGGCAGGGACGACTTCCCTCACGGACATCATCCAACTGGAACGCCAGTTACTGAATTACAGCCTTAAAAAGAGCGAAGCGGTTGCCGGATACAACACGCTGATCGCGAGTTTAGAGAAATTAGTATCAACCTCCGTAAATGAATAACAAGATGAAAAAGATAAATGAAATAATAAAAAGCAAATCGGTTCAATATATAATAGTAGCCTGTGCCGGCTTATTAGTCGGCAGGTTGTTGTTCAGCTCGTCTGAAAGCCCCGCTCCGGCTACCCATGAGGGGCATGAGATGCACGAAGGACACAGTCACGACCTCGTACAGGACGAGACGGGCGTCTGGACCTGCTCCATGCACCCCCAGATACGCCAGGATAAACCCGGCAAATGCCCGATCTGCGCGATGGACTTGATCCCGGTCCGTAAAGGAAGCGGCGGCGGAGAGAACTCCGACCCGAAAGCAATCCAGTTATCGGAAGAGGCGGCCGCCCTGGCAGACGTGCAGACTTCAAAGGTCAGCAGGAAAAACCCGGTCAAGACAGTCCGCCTGTATGGCAAGATCGCCCCGAACGAACAAAGCTTACAGTCACAGACAGCGCATGTAGGCGGACGTATCGAACAACTCAACATCAATTTTACCGGTGAGAGCGTACGAGCCGGACAAACACTTGCCGTCCTTTATTCACCCGAACTGTTCACCGCCCAGCAGGAACTGTTGGAAGCCATCAAGATGAAGCAGCCCGCCCTGATCCAGGCAGCCCGCGAGAAACTCCGTCTCTGGAAAATGACGAACGCCCAGATAGAAGCGATCGAACAGTCCGGTAGCGTTTCCCCACTCGTCGAGATCAAAGCGAACGTAAGCGGAATCGTCATGACCAAACGCGTAAACCAGGGCGATTATGTCGCCTCCGGAGCTGTCCTGTTCGACATAGCGAACCTGTCGAGCGTATGGGCGATGTTCGACACTTTCGAAGTTGACCTGCCTTTCCTGAACAGAGGCGACCAGGTTCATTTCACCTTGCAGGCTCTTCCCGGCAAGACCTATACGGGCCGGATCGCGTTTATCGATCCGATCATCAACCCGTCCACCCGTACGGCACGTGTCCGGGTAGAAGTCCCCAACAGCCATATGGAACTGAAGCCGGAGATGTATGCGACCGCCGAGGTCAGCGCCCCGCTTCAAGGATATAAAGACCGGATCACCGTGCCGCAAACTGCTGTTCTCTGGACCGGCAAACGTTCCATCGTTTATGTCAAGCAACCGGACACCTCCACTCCGACCTTCCTGATGCGTGAAGTAGAACTTGGTCCTTCCCTCGGCAACGCATACGTGATATTAAAAGGATTATCCGAAGGAGAAGAAGTCGTAACGAACGGTGTTTTCTCGATAGATGCCAGTGCCCAACAGGAAGGGAAACAGTCGATGATGAACAATGACGGCGAAGCACAACCGATGAGCGGCCATGTAGGGCATACGATGAGCGGTCACGAAGGGCATGCCGCGCACGGTACATCCGCAGCACAACCGGAACCGGCAGGCGAGCATGCCATGTTCGGGGTAAAAGGTTCCTGCGACATGTGTAAACAACGCATCGAAACAGCAGCCAAAAGTGTAAACGGCGTTTCGTCGGTTCATTGGGATAAGGAAAAACAGATGATACATCTACAATACAATCCGTCCAAAACATCTGTGGACGCTATTAGCAAAGCTATTGCCAAAGCGGGGCACGACACAGATACTTATAAAGCGGATCAAACGTCTACGACCAACTGCCGGGTTGTTGCAAATACCGGCAATAAGCGGATACTACAACCCGGACAAGCGACCAGCCCGTCATCGCCACTATTATCATTTTTTATATTGGTGGCGATATTCGGTCGCGCTTAGTCCGGCTGCGTTCTTAAAGAAACGGCTGAACGCAGCCTGGTCTTCGAATCCTAGCATCAAAGCGATCTCTTTAGAGCTTTTAGCCGTATAAAGCAGTAAACGCCGGGCTTCTGCCTGAATGCGGTTATGGATGATACGGATGGCGGAAGGCTGCTGATAGGCGGAAAGGATATTTGCCAGTGTCTTCGGGGATTTGTTCAGCATGTCCGCATATTCCTGCACCTGTTTTTTCTCCTTAAAATAGGTATCGACCAGGACATAGAATTTGCGGATCGTCTCGAACTGGAGGCTGTTCTCCCGAACAGCTCCCTGCCGATCTTCCGCTATTCGCGTACATAATATGATAAACCGTTTCAACAATACCCGGAGCATCTCGTCTTGCAGGTGATCGGTACTGAGAAACTCCTCTTGCATGATCCTCGTCAGCGTGTCGATCTTCCGCCGTTCATCTTCCGAAAGGACAAAAGTCAGCACATGCGATGAACCGTGAAACAGCAACCCGTTGCACGAGACCTCATGATCGTTGCCATGTATACAGTAGAAATTGCCGTTGAACATCAAAGCATAGCATTTGCCTTCGATGCGCAGAAACTCCAAATGATGCAAATGGGAAAGCGGAACGAGCTGTTCCTTCTTCAAAACAACATGCTGATGATCGATATCCAACTCCACTTCGCCGGAATCCACCCATATAAATTTATACAGCGTTTTGTCTTTCAGAAGATCCGGGTCTTCATGGAGCGAATCGGTCAAGACGATCCGCCCCTTTATTTTCGCATTCTCAAATGTCCATTTCATGGTATCTTAATTTTCAATTTTCAAATTCCACTACCTCCAGTTCCCTGGCAACTCTCCCGTATGCCGCCTGAACCAACGCGCAAAGGTATCATAATTAGAGAAATTAAGCATCATAGCAATGCGGGAAGATCTCAGTCGAGTTTTAATCAGTAAGTCTTTCGCCTCAAGCAATACATACTGGCTGATCCATTCCGCAGCCGAAATACCGGAATGCAATTTACATTTGTTATTCAGTTCCGCCGAAGTCATTCCCAACTTCTCAGCAAAATAATAAACCGGATAATGATGATAACGCCTAATCAGCAAAGCGAAATCGTGGAAGAAAGGCGGAACCTCGCTATCCCGGTCGTCCGCCAGATGCCCTTCCTGCTGGAGGAAGAAAATAAGGGCGCGCAAAAGCGATTCCACCACTTTGACACGGACATCGCTCATTCGCTCGATTTGTGACTGCATCAGCTGGATATAAAGCCCGGACTCCTTCAGTTCGTCCGGTGTAATCGTCCGGAACATCAGACGTTGCCGATTGATCAGCAGATCGCTACCGGCATAGATCACGATCCCTTCAAAACCTGTCTCCGAAAAACGGGATATCTCACTCACATCTTCCACAGACGCCAGGAACACCTGTCCGGCAACTATGGAGATTTCCTTTCCAAGTGCTTTGCATTCGAACTTTCCTCCCCGGCAGATCACAGCAAGAGTTCCCGGTTCCAAAGGCAACAGTTCATGATCCTGCCCAGCTTCGACGTGAATGACCTTTAAAGCACTTTCCAATGTCAAATTTGCAATCGACACGGCATGATAGAGGTCGATCGGTAATATTTTATCAGCATTCATTTCCTTCTCACTTTTAAATAAAAACCATTTCACTTCGAACATTTAAAGATAGATGTTAGTTTAATATACACTATCATTTTTATATTTAGTTAAATTGCTATTAATAGCATTTATAGGGTTTATCACGCAATAAACAAAATCGATTGTTTTTATTAAAGATAAAACATTCAGCCATTTTTATTAGTTTTATATTTGCACATCAAAAAAGAAAAAGATGAAGATACCGTTTAAACCAATTGAAATCGAAGATAGAGATATTATAACATCCTTTACGATACCGAGCAATTATAAAAATTGCGATTATTCATTTGCCAACATCTGCAGTTGGCGGTTTCTCTACGATAGCGAGTTCGCCATTGTCAACGGCAGCTTGCTGATCCGTTTCTGGATCGAAAACAAAACGAGAGTCGCTTATATGACTCCTACAGGTCAAGGCGACCTGAAACAGGCCATCGATCTGTTAGAAGCCGATTCGCTCGAACAGGGTCATCCGCTCTGTATGTTAGGCGTAACGCCAGATGCCAAAGAAGAACTCGAAAAGGTAATTCCCGGCGGATTTTTCTACATCCCCGAACGGAATTATTTCGATTACATCTACTTGCGTGAAGACCTGGCAACCCTAAAAGGGAAAAAATACCAGGCAAAACGCAATCATATCAACAAATTCAATAAGAAGTTTGCCTACGAATATATTCCTATCACACCAGAACTGGTTCCCGAATGCCTTCAGCTCGAATGTAAATGGTACAAAGCCAACCGGGAAGATAATGACGAGGAGGATCTGAACGACGAACGCCGTTCTATAATCTACGCCTTGAACCATTATGACGAATTGGGACTTATTGGAGGAGCCATTTGCGTAGACCATCAGATTGTCGCTTTCACTTTTGGTGCCCCGATCAACCATAATACTTTCGGCGTCCACGTAGAAAAGGCAAATGTGAACTATGAGGGGGCTTATGCTGTTATCAACAAAGAATTCGCCTCTCACCTTCCGGAAAAATACACCTATGTGAACCGAGAGGAAGACTTGGGTATTCCCGGTCTGCGCCAGGCTAAACTTTCGTATAACCCGTTCATCCTATTGGAAAAATCCGCGGCAATAAAGAAACCTGCAAAATAATATTGAACGATGGATAACAACAAATCTCAATTGATCGACCTGTGGCGTACTTCTTTCAACGACAGCGAAGAATTTATCAAACTATTCTTCGATCGGGTTTACAAAAAAGAAAACGCCCTGTTTATAGAGAAAAACGGAAAAATCGTTTCCGCCCTTCAAATGCTTCCGTATGTCATGACTTACTACGGAAAGGAGATATCCGTAAACTATATATATGGAGCCTGCACTCTTCCCTCCGAACGAGGTCAGGGACTTATGCGCCAACTGATACAGAAAGCATTCGAAGTGATGGAAAGCCGGAAAGTGGCCTTAACAGTCATTATCCCGGCCGATCCATGGCTGTTCGACTATTACCGCGATTTAGGATATACGGAAGCTTTCGACTATTCAGAAGAAACGTATATCTGCCCTTCTGAAATAGCACTGGAACAGGGTGTTTTGGTTGTACCGCCCGAAGTACCTTCGATGGAGTCTCTCTACAATTTTTTTAATAAGAAGCAGAGAGAACGTATTTGCTATGTGCTGCACGGTTATGACGATTTCGTTACTATCCTGCGCGAATTACAGATGTCCGGAGGACAAATGCTGACCGCCTTAAACATTCAAGAAGAACCGATCGGAATGATCTTTTTCTATCCTGTCGGCGACTATATCTATGTCAAAGAATTGATGTATGACAACGACAACATCAAGAACCTGCTCTTACAGGAAGCTACAACACAGAGCAAGGTGGAAAAGGCCGTCTGCCGTACTCCTTTCACCGGACCGGGAACTTTCCCTTTAGGCATGGCACGTGTCTTGGACCGCGACCGCCTCATCCATCACTGGGCCTTCACCCACGCAAACTCCGTTCTTAACATCGGCGAACTAAAAAAGATGGACACCCAATCGCTCACCCGCTTGTTGCTCAACTATCAGAGCCGGGAAGCTTATATGAGTTTGATGCTTGATTAGCGTTCATTTTACCCAAAAACAAAAGCTCAGCACCACTCCGACAGGTTACGGAGATCCGAAGGAACGATTATCCGATTAATTCGTATTTTTGCAGATTCATACAAAACTATACGAATAAAAAGAGCTGACAATGTTACGGAAAGGAGACCTTACACAAGGAGGTATAATCACCACCCTGCTACAATTCACATTGCCGATGCTGGCAGGATCGCTTTTACAACAATGCTATAACATAGCCGATACACTGATCGTAGGACAATGTATCGGTGCAAATGCGTTGGCAGCGGTCGGTTCCGCCTATACCTTGATGGTTTTCCTGATCTCTATCCTGCTGGGGTTATCGATGGGAAGCGGCACGGTTTTCTCACTGCAATACGGAGCCGGAGACCTGTCCGCCCTGCGACGTAGCATCTACGTTTCTCTCCTGCTGATCGGCACGGTAACCATCTTGCTGAATGTTGCCGTGTTCCTATGGCTCGATCCGATTTTACGATGGTTACAAGTTCCCTATGATATTTATTCGTTGATGCGTAACTATCTGTGGATCATTTTCTGGGGAATAGTCTTCACTTTCCTGTATAATTTTTATGCAGCGTTGCTTCGGGCTGTAGGCGATTCTGTAACACCTTTATGGTTTCTGGCTGTATCGGTCGTTTTGAATATCGGGCTTGATTTGTTTCTTATTCTTGTCCTGGATCAAGGCATCGAAGGAGCGGCAGTCGCAACGGTCATCGCACAGGGAACGGCGGCATCCGGTATCTTGCTGTATACCTATAAAACCCGCCCCGAGCTACGATTACACCGGGAAGATATGTGCTTCGACCGTTCCAGCCTGAGAGAAATCACTTCTTTCTCCACACTGACTTGCGTCCAACAATCTGTGATGAACTTCGGAATATTGATGGTGCAAGGGTTGGTAAATAGTTTTGGTACGGTTGTCATGGCCGCATTCGCCGCAGCAGTCAAGATCGACTCTTTCGCCTATATGCCCGTTCAGGAGTTCGGGAATGCTTTTTCCACCTTCATTGCCCAGAATTTCGGAGCGCGGAAAGGGGATCGCATCCGCCGGGGAGTACGTAGCGCATTTCTTATAACGATCGTCTTTTCCCTTATCATCTCGCTGTTAGTTTTCTTTTTTGCCAAGCCGTTGATGCTTATTTTCGTCCGTCCGGATGAGGCTGAGATACTTCGCATCGGAACAGAATACCTGCGTATCGAAGGAGCTTTTTATTTAGGCATCGGAATCTTATTCCTCCTTTATGGTTATTACCGGGCCATCCGTATGCCGGGAATGTCTGTCGTGCTTACCATTCTGTCTTTAGGTACACGTGTCGTCCTTTCTTATTGGCTGGCATCCATTCCCACTATTGGGGTCACCGGTATTTGGTGGTCTATTCCTATCGGTTGGTTTCTAGCAGACTTAGCCGGCATTGCCTATTACCGTTATCGCAAATATGCAGTCTCACGGACTTGACAAAAATCCGCCTCCGATATACATTTATTACCGGATTTTTCTATCTTTGCAGCCGTAAAAAGTAATGATAAATTATGGACGACAGTATTCCGCGAGAAATAAAAACAGTAAGTAACAAATAACGCGCAGGGGTAAACAGCAAGGCCTCTGTACGTTGACAAAAACGAAAGGAGGCAATAATGAGAACTTTTCTTTATTGTGAAGCCGGCTTTGTGGAAAAAGACCAGTGGCTTCCAAACAGCTGGGTCAATGTAGAATGCCCTACACCGGAAGATATCCATTACCTGACAAACCAATTCAATGTTCCCGAATCTTTCTTAAGCGACATTGCCGATACAGACGAACGCCCGCGTATCGAATATGAAGGGAATTGGCTATTGACCATCATTCGAATCCCGGTACAGAGCCAGGAACAAGGAATCCCTTTCACGACTATCCCCCTGGGGATTATGACGAACAATGAAATCATCATATCCGTTTGCTATTATAAGACGGAACTGATACCGGACTTTATCCGGTACACCCGCCGCAAAGAGGTTGTCGTACGTCACAAATATGACCTGATTCTGCGTCTGATCCATTCATCCGCCGTATGGTTCCTGAAATACCTGAAACAAATCAACAACGAGGTGGCGCATGCCGAAAAGGCACTGGAAAAAAGTATCCGTAATGAAGACTTGCTTCGTCTGATGAAGCTGGAAAAGAGCATGGTTTACTTCAACACATCCATCCGTGGTAATGAAGTGATGCTCACCAAACTGCAAAGCATCTTCCAGGAACCAGTTTATATGGACAACGAACTGGTGGAAGATGTGGAAACAGAGTTAAAGCAGGCGCACCTCACAGTCAATATTTATAGCGATATCCTGACCGGCACGATGGACGCATTCGCCTCCATCATCTCCAACAACGTGAACACCATCATGAAGCGCATGACCTCCATCTCCATCATCCTGATGGTTCCCACCCTCATCGCCAGCTTCTACGGTATGAACGTCCCGATCTACGGAGAAAATATGCCGCATGGCTTTGCCATCATCGTCATGATCTCCATCACACTATCAGCTTTATCATTTTTCATTTTCAGAAAGATCAAATGGTTCTAAATTAAAAAATCCGCTTTACCTTCACAGGCGAAGCGGATTTAAAATCGATAAGCTTTTTCTAATCAAATATCTAATCAGAAAACAATATCTCGGGAAGGATAATATCTAATTCTGACAAATAAATAGCAAAGGACGTGCCAGAAATAGAAATAAAGATATATTTTAAAACAAACCACTGATATACAAACCAATAAAAATAATATATATAATACAAAAGAAATTGGGGAAGTGTGGAGTGGATTGGGGAAAGTGTGTAAAATTTCCACAATCAAGTGTGGAATCCCGACTTTTGGGCGTGGAAAGAGCAATAATAATCGACTGCCTTTTTCAGCAAATCTTCCGGGAGATCGAAAGATTCATCGAACAAAGAAGTTTCGACAGCAAGAGCTTTCTTCTTCGAATCTTTTTTCCAATTGCCAACGATCCGGCCCTCATACAGGATCACGGGGTAAAAGATACCGAAAGTATTGAATGCCTTAGGATGATGTTCGCGTAGCATAACGGTCGTCCGGTCTTTATAGCTGATCAGATATTCATCATACGAGGGTAACAAATGCAACACTTTCCGGCAACGGGCCTTCAAGTCACAGGTAACATGCAGGTAAAAAGTTTCCGAATCAAACTTTTCGGTTAGCAGATCGGTTTCGATCAATGCAACCGCATGTCGAGCCTCAGTTGCCGTCAAGCCGGACCACCAGACAAAATCAGACAATGTAGCCGGGGAATGGCTTTGAAAATATAGGGTAGCCAATCGGGCGAGCGCCTCTTCGCGGCTGAGTTCTTTCATCGGAGGCACACGTTCTTCCAACAGAGCATAGGTCGGCTTCTTGTTTTTATCTACCCCGCTGCACACAAGGCCATCCGTTTCAGCACGGACCAGAAAATAATGTATCAAGTGATTGTCTGTCTCGACCCCTGCCCGACCGAACCCATCCATCAACTCCTGTTTTGTCAAACTCTTGTTTCCACCCAACAATTGTTCCAGCAATCTACAACCTTTCGTATAGAAGCTTTCGGTTATCTCCATCTTCCGGCTTCTTGCATAAGAATCGAAGGCTGTCCGTATACGACCTCCCGACAATTGCAGCATCCAGCGAATATCCTCTGCTGCGATGAAATGCCAGGTCGGTCGTAATATATGGGTACGCAGGATTTCCCCCTTTGCAAGCGCATCGTCCACCACCCGCAACGAAGAAGACTTCAAGCGAGTCCCGACCGCCCATTTCGCCATCGTATATTCCTGTGCCTGGACAGCTCCCATCCAGGCAACCAATTCCTTCGGACTCCTAAACCGGGGCTTTGCCAATTGATGGCTCAACAGACGAATATCGGTCAACATATTCTTACCATTAGCAGGATTTTCCGGTCATAATATCCAATACCAGCTTATCGGTGGCTTCCATTCCTTTGGAACCGATAGAAGTCAGGTTAATGATCGACTTGTCGACATTCTCATCAATAATGCCCTCGACCGGAGTCACCACCTTGTTTTCCATTGCCATCAACGCAGACAGCATAGCAGTCGAAACACCGCTGGAAACTTTCATGGCACAACTGGGCTTTGCTCCGTCGCATATCATACCGGTAATATTGCCGATCATATTCTTGATTGCATAGGAAATCTGCACTTTATCGCCTCCCATCAGATAGGTAATGCCGCAACTGGCTCCCGTGGCGGCCACCACACAACCACAAAGGGCGGACAAGCGCCCCAGGCTTTGCTTGATATAGATGACCATCAGATGGCTTAACATCAGAGCACGGATTAACTGTTCTTCCGAACATTCGATGTCTTCGGCAAAAGAAAGGACGGGAAGTGTCGCTGCAATCCCCTGGTTTCCACTACCGGAGTTACTCATCACCGGGATCATGGCGCCATCCATACGGGCGTCGCAGGCGGCAGCCGTCATTGCCAGCATATGGGTATAGGCAGAGTCGCCCATATATTTACGTCCGTATACACCGGAAACGGTCTTGCTGACCGTATGTCCGAAATTTCCCTTCAGGGAAGCCTCGGCTGCTTTCCGGTTCAGATCGGCAGTTTCCAGAATAAAGCGGATCTCATCGAGCGGCATTTCCATCGCAAACTCATACACAGTAGAGAAAGAGAGTCTCAATTCGTCTTCATCGCCCGAAGCATCACAGGAAACACCTTCTTTCCTCCGGTCTGTCAATACCACACCATTCTTCTCCACATACACGACATTCGTATGTTCATGGCAGATTATCACCCGCGAAGTTTCATCTCCGGCTGAACAAATCACTTCGATATAGAGCTTGTCGACATTATCCTTTAAAGCGATATGAATTCGTTTATCTTCGATCACCTGCTTTCCTTCAGCAAGCGCTTCAGGTGTCAGGTCACGCAATACTTCGAGGCCATAAGCAGACTTGCCGATCAACGTACCCAAAGCAATCGCTATAGGCAACCCGACCATTCCGGTTCCAGGAATTCCGACACCCATCGCATTCTTCAGGATGTTGGCGCTCAGAAATACTTCCGTTTTCTCCGGTTTACAGCCTAAAACCTCGGCAGCCTTAGCGGCAGCCAATGCGACCGCAACCGGTTCCGTACAACCGATAGCGGGAATCACTTCCTGATGTATTAGTTTGATGATTTGTGTTTGAGTTGTTTTATCCATGAATATAGACTTCTTTGACTTTAATGGGGCAAAGATAAGACATCCTTTTCAAAACATAGGTATTTCGATTGCGGAACATAGATAATTTGAACTATTTCTTTATTAAATAAAGGAATACCCGACAGAAAAATGTACATTTGTTTCATCTAATAAATAATTAATAAATTATGGGAACTTTAGGCTGCATAAATGATATGTTACAACGGGACAAAGAAAACCGCGAGCTCAGGAAATTAAGCAAAGAACGCCTAAAGGAAACCCGAAACAGGCTCATGAAAATCGGGAGCAGTACCAAACTACCCGATACATCCATTGAAGAAATGAAAGAAATTCGAAAAAAGACTATAGAGAAAGAAAAAGCAGATGCCAACCATCTATCCAAAATAAAATTACTTTTAGCCATATTTGTCTTATTCGTCCTCCTTTCAGTATGGCTGTTTTATTCTCTCATCAGATAAGATCTCATTTGTCACCACCGGCAGTTTTGACCGTAAAGATTTCCTCTTCCGTGCCGTTGCCACGCCCTTCTTTCAGACGGACGCTGAACACAGCTTCACCTGTACACAACTTCGGGGAGGCCTGCACCATGACATTATAGGTGATACGGTCATCGCGGGTGATTTTGGTGATCTTGACAGGTTCGGACAGTTTCAGATGTTTGCCCTTCTCAACTTTTACTATTGGTTCCACGTCCAAAGCATCCTGAAAGCTGTTATTCACGATCACAAGGGAGATATGGCAGGTCTCACCCGCATTGATCTTATCGTCGCGAGTGATACTGTCCTCTTCCAATAAGATGTCTTCGATCTGCAAATCGGGAAGGAGAACATGCGAAGACGGCGTATAATTTCCCGGATTCCTCTTCTCCACTCTTACCACGTCACCTGTATTTGCTGCGATCTGCGCACCGGCGATTCCTCCGACCGCCGTCCCGACAAACGCTCCTATGTCACCTCCGATATCATCGTCTATGGAATTTCCGACCGCTCCGCCGAAAAGCCATCCGACAAAAGCGCCTATCTGGGCCCCTACGCCAGCCCGGTCTTCCCGGCTCATATTCTTCATCGATCCGCATCCTGTCAGAGCCAACAAAGACACTATCGCATATAGGACTTTATTTTTCATACTCAGTTATTTTAACCCTTCCAATTAACAAACAAAGATAACCATCCATTTGATTTAATGACATCGGAAAGGAGAAAAACCCCTATCCGATTGCGTTTTTTTATGTAAGTTTGCGCCCGATTAAACAAAGAATGATGACAACTCAATTCAAGACTCCGACCGCAGACCTGCAACATCAGTACGATCTTCTGCAGAAAGAATTCGAATATGAAAAAGAGATGTATCGGGAACAAACCGAACGGGCCGGCATACACCGCCGCATCCAACAAGGACTATGCTGGTATCCTGTCGTACCGGGAAAGAGCTATTATAACTCCCTGAACCAACTTGTCGTAGAAATAGGGCAGCTGGAGGACAAAGAGACCGAACACAATTTTGAATATGGCCGTCCGGTCTGCTTCTTCACAACAAAAGGAGGCGGGAAACCTGAATACCTGAACTTCTCGGCTGTCATCAGTTATGTGCAAGACGACCGGATGGTCGTAATATTACCCTCTCCTAACGCACTTACGGAAATACAAAAGGCTGGTGAAATCGGCGTCCAGCTTTATTTCGACGAGACCAGCTACAAGACGATGTTCAACGCCCTGTCCACCGTTATCCAAGCGAAAGGGAACCGGTTAGCTTATCTGCGGGACGTCCTGTTAGGCAAAACACCCGCCGGCCGGCGCATACTTTTCCCCATGCGTTTTCCCTGGCTGAACCTGTCGCAGGAAGAGGCGGTCAACCATGTATTGGCGGCAAAGGATGTGTCAATCGTGCACGGTCCTCCCGGAACTGGCAAAACGACCACTTTGGTTGAAGCGATCTATGAGACTTTGCACCGGGAAAATCAGGTAATGGTCTGTGCCCAAAGCAATACGGCCGTAGACTGGATATCCGAAAAACTAGTCGATCGTGGCATTCATGTCCTACGCATCGGCAACCCGACACGCGTAAACGACAAGATGCTTTCCTTCACCTATGAACGGCATTTCGAATCGCATCCCGACTATGCCGAACTATGGGGAATCCGCAAGGCGATCCGCGAGATACAATCCAATCTCCGCAAAAAGAGCCACGGTGAAAAAGAAACAGCACGCAACCGTCTCTCCCGTCTCCGTTTCCGGGCGACGGAACTGGAAGTGAAGATCGACACGGAATTGTTCGACGAGGCGCGTGTCGTAGCCTGCACGCTGGTCGGATCGGCGAACCGGGTATTGACCAACCGTAACTTCACAACTCTCTTTATCGACGAAGCCGCCCAGGCACTTGAAGCCGCCTGCTGGATTGCGATCGGCAAAGCGGACCGGGTCATCTTAGCGGGCGACCATCACCAGCTCCCTCCTACCATCAAATGTATAGAAGCGGCACGCGGCGGCTTAGACCACACCTTGATGCAAAAAATAACCGACCGGAAGCCTGAAACTGTCTCACTTCTGAAAACGCAGTACCGAATGAACGAAAGCATCATGCGCTTTCCTTCTCGCTGGTTCTACCGGGATGAGCTGCAATCCGCACCGGAAGTCAAGCATCGCGGCATCTTGGAATTCGATACCCCTGTCGTCTGGCTCGACACAGCGGATTGCCATTTCGAAGAAGACCAACTCACCGACAGCATGAGCCGTATCAATAAAGACGAAGCGACCCTGCTTGTCTCGACCTTGCAGAAATATATCGAAAAGATCGGCAAGGAACGGGTATTGGACGAAAGCATTGACTTCGGTCTGATTTCGCCTTACAAATCGCAGGTTCAGTATATCCGCGGACTGATCAAGCGCAATGTTTCCTTCAAACCTTTCCGCCGTCTGATAACCGTCCACACGGTAGATGGCTTCCAAGGGCAGGAGCGAGATGTGATCATGATCAGCCTCGTACGTGCCAACGACAAAGGCCGGATCGGTTTCCTCGGCGACCTGCGCCGCATGAACGTCGCCATCACCCGTGCCCGCATGAAATTGATGATTTTAGGAGACGCACCGACACTGACACGACATGTTTTCTACAAAGAATTATACGAATATATCCGGGAGAACGGACAGGTGGTTGACGTTCACCCCCTTCCTCCGCCATGACCCCTTATTGTCATATTCATAAAAAAGCCATTGGTCCGAATCGAAACTACTACCGCATCTATTTCGATTTTATACCCCGTTTAATTCAAATTACACGCAAGGGTAATATTTTTTAACAAACTACTAATTTTATATACTACAGAAAATGAATTGACTAAGCAAAATCGCCATTTTCAGGGGATATTGTATTTTGTGTAAAGTCTACTTCATCTCTTCCATCCTCAAAAACAGCACAAAATACATCTTGACAAAACTCTTCTTGAGAAAGAAAGGAAATAAAATATTTGATATTTTTCAAGAAAAGATTTGTTTATTCAAAAAAGTTTTTTAAATTTATGGCATTCATATGAAAAGGATAGCTGCCATATTATTGTTGTTGCTATTTTCCTGTTCAGAAAAGAAGCAAAGTTTGCCTGAGTTATTGGAAACATGGCAAGGCAAAGTTGTGAGTTTTCCCACGAATCCCGTATTTACACGATATGGAAAAGATACCGTTGATTTCAATATCCATCCGTCTCCCTATACTATATTGTTTTATGTCGATTCTAATAGTTGTGTGGATTGCAAATTGAAGTTGAACGAATGGAAACAGTTCAAGCAAGAGGTCGATTCGTCAGGTGGAGAAGTACAGTATTTGTTTTTCATCCATAACAAACGTCCAAAGTATGTACGAAATATTTTGAGAAGTGGAAATTTCGACTGGCCGGTTTGTTTGGACCAGAAAAACGAATTGGATCATTTGAACCAATTTCCGGAAGACGAGCAGTTTCATGCTTTTTTATTAGATCGTAACTTCCGCGTGCTGGTCGTCGGTGATCCGATGAGAAACCTTGAAATCCGTAATTTATATTTGAAACATATATTAGGAATGCAGCCCGATTGGGTGAAGCTGGAAACGACGGCTATAGTAGATGATCCCATAAAGGACGTTGGTGAAATTACCGGGAATAAACCTGTCCGACACTCGTTCAAAATCCGAAACACAGGATTATCGCCTTTAATTGTCACTGATGTCGCAACGACATGCGGTTGCATGCAATACGAATATGATAAAAAACCTGTAGATTCTGGAAAAGAGTTGATTTTTACGTTGATTTACACGCCGAAACATTCAGGTTTCTTTTCAGAAACGGTCCTTGTACGTTGTAATACGAATAAAGCTATCAAAATAATATTGAAAGGGAAAATAAAACCAGCACAGCAGGAATTATAAACTATAAAAACAATGCCTTATGAAACAGAAACTGTTTTCTCTGCTCGCCCTGTTCCTATTTGTGAGCATTGGGCTTACTACCGACACTAAGGCCGATAGTATGGGTAATGAACTGAACTCCTCCGTTTCGGAAAATCTGAAAGCGTTGACTGCTGGGAATCCTAAAAAACAATGTTGGATGGATTTAACAAGCACAAAAACACCTTGTGCTCAATACGGGCAAATAGGATGTGCTCCATGTGATGACTTGTTACCTCCCGGACCATTTCCTCCAACATACCCTCCAAATCCAGGAAGTTGACTAATGTAAGATTTTTGTAAAATTCGTAAAGGAGGTGTGTCGAAACTATCCTGTTCCCGCGCTTGACGCGGGATTGCATTAAAACCGGCCCTATAAAAACCTGATTGATAAGGCCTGTCCTTTTGCGACCCCGCATCAAGTGCGGGGACAAAGAGATTTTGACACACCTCCTTGTTTAATTAATTATCGAATCAATGAGTATGATTTATAGATGGATATTATTCATAGCCTTATTCGGCATATCCCTGTCCTGTTCGGATCACCCGAAGAATTCATCTTCCGATATGGAACCTTTGGATATCGTCGAACTTCGTCCTGCAGATAAATGGTTGAAGTTTCCGATAGATGAGGATACGGACATAGGATGGTATCCGACAGTAATAGAAAAAGACGAGCGAGAATACATAATTATCAAAAATAGTGGAATGCCTCAACTTCTGTTTTATGACGTGGATAAGATGGAATGCGTAAGGAAGATCACTTTTCAAATGGAAGGGCCCAATGCGATAGGAAAAGCTCACCGATATTATGTAAAAGGATGGAGTGAGTTTTACTGGCTCCCACCTTCTGCACAACAATGTTTATTCAAAGTAGATGATGCTGGAGTGGTTCAAGGACGTTATGATTGTAGCAAGGATGACGCTGGAAATTTTTTGCCGCCCATAGAGTCTATTGTTTTTATTGATTCTTTGGTTCATATACAATTGTACCATTATAATCATAATCAGCAAGAAGAAAAGACATCTGTGGCTGCGGTGTTGGATACCGTTCATAAAGTTGTCAAGCAATTTTCTTTTTATCATCCTTCAAAACCGACGATGGATGATTTGTATAAAGGAAGATTACGGGCTGGTGATGAATATGTGTCTTGTTTATTTGATGGAGCTAACTTTGTGTATGTTTTTGGCCAGAATGATTCTATTTATGTTGCAACAGCAGATCATAAAAACGTAAAAGGTTATAATGCTAAAAGCAAGTACTTGAAACCAGCCAAATATATTCCAAAACCTCATTATGCTGCTTTAAATGATTATTTGAGAGAAAGCAACCAGCAACAATTTTATCATTACATCTACTACGACAAATACCGCGAAGTCTATTACCGCCTTGCCTACCCGGAATCGGAGGTCGATCCAAAAGAGAACCAACAGGACATTTGGAGTTTCGGCCGTCGGACCTGTTCGATTGTGATTTTGAACAAAAACTTCCGCATCATCGGCGAGACACTGTTGCCGGACTACCGCTATCAGAACCGTTCGATCGTTGTCCTGAAAGACGGCCTTTACATCTGCGACAGCCATTACAAGCGAGAAGATTATGACGAAAACGTGTGGAGCTTCCAACGGTTTGACTTGATGAAGAAAAAATAAGAGGAGGTTTTTGATCTTTGGCTAAGCGCGGACAAGGTTATTTTTAGCACGGTTGTCCTTTCTGTCAAGCGAGCGGAAGCAAAAATTCCGTATATTTGTATCATTAACAAAAAATACAGAGAGGCCATGAAGTATAAATTATTAGTTCTCGACGTAGACGGGACGCTGCTCAACAATCAGAAAGAGATCAGCCCCCGTACCCTGGCTGCCCTTCTGAAGGTACAGCAAATGGGGGTACATATCGTATTGGCATCAGGAAGACCGACTAATGGAGTCATGCCCATCGCTGAAAAGCTAGAACTGAATCATTACGGAGGTTACATTCTTTCTTACAACGGCGGTCAGATCATCAACGTGCAGACCGGTGAACTATTATTCGAGAAGCGCATCGATCCGGAATGGATCCCCTATTTCGAAAAGAAAGCAAAGAAAAACGACTTTGCCATCTTCACCTATCACAAAGACTTCATCCTGACGGACAAACCGGATAACAAGTATGTCATCCAAGAAGCCAACCTGAACAAGATGCAGATTGTCGGTGTCGACAACTTTGCCGAAGCCGTCGACTTCCCGCCCTGCAAATGTATGCTGGCAAGTGACGACGAAGAAGCGCTCATCGGTTTGGAGAATCATTGGAAAAAACGCCTCGACGGTGTGCTGGATGCATTCAGGTCGGAACCTTATTTCTTAGAAGTCGTTCCCCAGTTCATCGACAAGGGAAACACTTTGGGCGTGCTGATGACCAAACTGTCCGTATCGCCGGAAGAAGTGATCGCGATCGGCGACGGCGTTTGCGACGTGACCATGTTGCAACTTGCCGGTGTCGGGATCGCGATGGGAAATGCGGAAGATTCGGTGAAGGCTTGTGTGGACAAGACGACACTCACCAACGAAGAAGAAGGCGTAGCCGTAGCCGTCGAACGGACAATCCTGGCTGAAATACGTCCGACGGAAGTACCGCTCGACCAGTTGAATATGCGTGCCAGACACGCTCTAATGGGAAACCTCGGCATCCAATATACATATGCATCCGAAGACCGTGTAGAAGCGACCATGCCGGTAGACGAACGCACCCGCCAGCCATTCGGCATCCTACATGGCGGGGCGACACTCGCATTGGCCGAAACGGTTGCCGGGTTAGGATCGATGATCCTGGCCAAACCAGACGAAATCGTGGTCGGTATGCAAGTCAGTGGCAACCATATGTCATCTGCCCATGAAGGAGATACCGTTCGCGCCGTCGGAACCATCATTCACAAAGGACGCTCTTCGCACGTTTGGAACGTCGATGTATTCACATCCACAGATAAATTGGTATCATCCATCCGTGTAGTCAACAGCATATTAAAAAAGAAATGACACCAGACGAATTAAGGATTTGTAACGTAGTCGACACATTGATCAGAAAGAACCGGAGTTTTGCACTCTGGCGGATACCAGGAGAATCGCCTCGTTTCGCCATGCAGACCTCCGGTTCTGCACGTATTCTTTATCATATCGAGGAACTGGACGAACAGAGTGGTTTCGTCATTGCTCCCTTCCATGTAAGCAAACAGCACCCAATCGTACTGATCCGGCCGGACATCCAGAAACTTCCGCCCGATGAGGAAACAAAAGTTTCATACTTGATGCCTGCGGAACAGGAATTCCATCATAGTGAAACGCTTGTCTCCTTCCTCGAAAACCCGAAGGAAGACTACAGCCGCCGTTTCAATGCCTTCATCGAACCGCTACGCCGAAAGCAGTTCGAGAAACTCGTGCTGTCGCGCTGCCAGACGATTCCGGCAGACAGAGCCAACTTCTCCCCTGCCGCCGCTTTCCATAAAGCAATCAGACGGTACAAATATTCGTATGTTTATCTCTGCCATACACCCGAAACAGGTACATGGCTCGGATGTACGCCTGAAATCATCCTCTCCGGCGAGAAAGGAAAATGGCATACGGTCGCCCTTGCCGGCACCCAACCTCTCCCAAACGGGGAACTACCGATAGAATGGGACGACAAAAACAGGGAAGAACAGGAATATGTAGCCTTTTACATACGCAAACAACTGCAAGCATTAGGTATCAAACCGACAGAAACTCCTCCGATCCCGGTACGCGCCGGCGAATTGTCGCATTTGAGAAGTGACTTCAGCTTTCCACTGCCTGATAATAAAAAACTCGGTGAACTGTTGAAACGGCTCCATCCCACGCCTGCCGTCTGCGGACTGCCCAAAGAAGAGACGTATCGTTTTATCCGGGAGAACGAAGGCTACGACCGGAGTTATTATTCAGGCTTTATCGGTTGGTTGGCCCCCGAAGGAAAGAGTGATCTGTATGTAAACTTGCGCTGCATGAACATCTTGCCCGGATCATTTGTTTTATATGCAGGTGGAGGCATTCTTGCTTCTTCGGAGATAGAAAGCGAATGGCTTGAAACGGAAGCAAAAATGCAAACCATGAAGCGACTGATTAATTCAACTGACAATTGAGAATTCATAAATCATAAATAATATAACCCATGATAGCAAAAAAACTAACTGACCTCATAGGCAATACACCGTTGTTGGAGTTCTCAAACTTCAACGCAAGTAAAGGGCTGAAAGCGAAAGTAATCGGAAAGCTGGAATATTTCAACCCGGCAGGTAGCGTAAAAGACCGCATTGCATTGGCAATGATCGAAGATGCGGAAGAAAAGGGCTTGCTGAAACCGGGAGCAACAATCATAGAGCCGACCAGCGGGAACACCGGCGTAGGACTGGCTTTCGTCTCGGCCGCCAAAGGTTATAAATTGGTACTGACAATGCCCGAAACCATGAGCCTGGAACGTCGTAACCTACTGAAAGCATTAGGAGCCAACCTGATCCTCACTCCCGGAACGGAAGGGATGAAAGGTGCCATCGCCAAAGCGGAAGCATTGCGTGATGAAACACCCGGCTCCATTATCCTGCAACAGTTTGAAAACCCGGCAAACCCTGCCCGGCATGCTAAAACAACCGCACAGGAAATCTGGCGCGATACGGACGGAAAAGTCGATATCTTCGTCGCAGGAGTCGGAACGGGCGGTACGGTAAGCGGCGTTGGCAAAGGACTGAAAGCGCACAATCCGGATGTCAAAATCGTAGCTGTAGAACCGACCGACTCGGCTGTGCTCTCAGGCGGTAAACCCGGACCGCACAAGATACAGGGGATCGGAGCGGGCTTTATCCCTAAAACCTACGACAGCTCGGTGGTCGATGAAATCATCCAGGTAGAAGGAGACGACGCCATCCGCACATCACGCGAACTGGCACAAAAGGAAGGCCTGTTGGTCGGCATTTCTTCCGGAGCAGCCGTATATGCCGCCATGCAACTGGCCCGGCTCCCGGAGAACGAAGGGAAAACGATTGTAGCATTATTACCAGATACGGGCGAGAGATATTTGTCTACAGCATTGTATGCGTTCGAGGAATATCCGCTTTAAGAATTGACAATTGATAATTGTCAATTCTCCTTATAATCTTTCCGATAAGAACAAGTAGTCTCCGTCGGGAAATCTTTCGGGACTTTCTGGGTTACTTTTCCGGTTGCCGCCCATTCGGCGCCACGAAGCAAAAGCACCTGGAAGCCCGTACATTGCATTGCTATATTATCTTCCGTAGTAGCACCGGCATGGCCAAGCATCGTATGGAAGATGCGAGCATTCCCGTAATCGACCGTAAATACCAGCGGTTCTTCACGACTGGAACCGTTTGTTTCCTTATCCGAATAGGCCGTGTACAAAATATCCCGGATATTGCCCGGTCCCCGCATACGGTCGTAAAGTTCATCTTTGGCATGACGCCATTTCAAAGGCAGGCCCTTCACAACCGGATGCACCTTGTCACGCCCGTTCAGCACATATTCGTGCTGGCGTCCATGAGAACCACCCGGACCCGCCGAACTGTCCTTGACCAGTTTTCCGTCCTTCCAATACACATAAGGGCCGGAATTCTCATTACGTCCTTCCCAACCACCCAAAGCACAGATCTTATTGAACTCCGGCCATTTGGAGAAAGCATTGTCGGCTGCATGATAAATGACAACACCACCGCCGTTCTGCACATATTCCAAGAAGCGGCGGTTCGTCTCCTCCGGCCACGAATCTCCGTTATAGTCCAGCACTACCAACTGGTAAGGGCTAAAGTCGAGCACAAAACCGGACATATCCTTGCCCTGTTCGGGAGAGATGGCAAAGTCCACATCAAAACGACCGGAATTTTCCAGGATTTGTTTCAGCACAACATGGCTCACCTGCCAGTTATGGTTGTTTTGTCCTGTGATCAGTAATGTTTTAATCGGTTTACGCGCCGAAACCGTACAGGCTAACAAGAGGGAAAAGACAACAAAAAACAGCTTCCCAAAATGTAAATGTCTCATGGTACTTTATGGTTTAAAGATTTGTTTGAGGCAAATGTACTAAATCAATATGAAATATGTACTTTTGTGGCCTTAAGAAAAAATACATCCATGATGAAATATTTATCCCGAATATTATTGATAACATTCGTATTTGTTTTTTCAGCCACTTATAGCCATGCCGAGAGTTGGCGCGACAAAACAGAACTGCTCATATATTCTCCGCGCTATTTCGGTCCGAACGCCTTTCCGATCCCGGAAATGAGGGACGGACAGGTGAGCGAGCGGTACGAAGTGGAAGTACGGGGCGAATACCATTATTATACGGGTGACAAGACCTGGGACATCGTGGGGCGTGCCCTGCTGCCCTTCTTCAGGGGGCGCGCGGGAATCGAAGTGAACTGGTGCTTCAAGGAAAAATATAAGATGACACCGGAAACGCGTGACGAACGCTTTGCCGTGGATACGGAAAGCCCGATCAAATATAACGGCGACATCGTTATCAGCTCCTTTTTCCAAGTCCTGAAAAGCGAGAAATGGGTAGATGCGACCATTAGCGCCAATATCAAGACAGCCAGCGGAGGCCGCCTGTGCGACGCCCGTTTTACCGATGCCGCCTCCTACTGGTTCGACGTAAACGTGGGGCGTAACCTGTGGAAAAGTGCCGACGGGAAGGCCTCGATCCGTATGCAGGCGCTCGCCGGGTTCTATTGCTGGATGACGAACGACATGGTGCATCGCCAGAACGACGCCATCTCATACGGAGTCGGGTTCACCGGTAAATACAGAGGCTTCACGCTCGCCACCAACCTGGCCGGGTTTTACGGATACGAAAACAACGGTGACCGCCCCATACATTGGCGCAACAACCTCAGATACGAGATCAAGAAAAACATAATCTCCTTCCGGTATACACACGGAATGAAGGATAACCTGTACGAGACTTATTCGTTGGGATATATCAGATGCTTTTGAGAATTGAAAGCTAAACCAACGGCCTTCGCTCCCTGTTTAAGGGAAGATGAAGATTAATCGGATAGTAAAACTGAAGCTGGTAGATGCCAGACTCTATTTCGTGAGTCTGATCGTAGGACTGCTGACCGGATTGGTGGCGGTTCCTTACCACTATCTGCTGCAACTATTCTTCAATATGCGGAAGAACTTCTTCCAGTCTTCGCCTCCCTGGTATTACCATATCGTCTTATTCCTTGCCCTATGGGGTATCCTCTGCTTCGTCGCCCGGATGGCCAGACGGTGGCCTTACATCGGAGGCGGAGGCATTTCGCAGACACGGGGCGTTATCAATGGACGCATCGAGTATGCACATTCCTTTCGCCAACTGCTGGCTAAGTTTGCGGGTGGTGTGCTGACACTCAGCAGCGGTCTCTCGATGGGACGCGAGGGACCTTCTGTACAAATGGGTTCCTACATAGGTGACCTGGTCAGCAAATGGGGACATATCCTGAGCGGCGAACGCAAACAGCTCCTTGCCGCAGGCGCAGGCGCAGGACTGGCAGCTGCCTTTGCCGCTCCTCTTGCCGCCGCTACGCTGGTGATCGAATCGATCGAACGCTTCGATGCTCCGAAAACGGCTATCACGACGATCCTGGCCGGTGTCGTCGCCGGAGCGATCGCCAGTACGATTTTCCCGATCAACCCGTACCACGACATACAGGCCATCGTGCCCGACCTGTCGATGGGACTGCATATCAAGCTGTATATCCTGTTTGCCGTCATCGTATCGGTTTTCGGCAAACTCTATTCACTGCTGATGCTATACGCCAAACGGATGTACCCGGCCATCCGGCAACCCGAATATATCAAGCTGTTAGGTCTTCTGGGCATGGCATACATCATTTCGCTGACGGTCACTGATCTGACCGGTGGAGGCGAGCAGTTCCTGATGCAACAGGCGGAAGGCGGCAACAGCAATATCTATTGGATTGCAGGGATGATGTTCCTGCACATGGTATTTACCGTTTTTTCCTTCTCCTCCGGATTGCCGGGAGGGAACTTTATCCCGACTCTGGTGACAGGCGGACTGACCGGTAAGCTCTATGCCCTCATCCTGGTGCAACACGGGATCGTCAGGATGGAAAGTGTGAGCTATGTCATGCTGATCGGAATGGGCGCCTTCCTGGTCGCCGTCGTGCGCACTCCTATCACAGCCATTATCCTGATTACGGAGATCACAGGGCATTTCGAAGTTTTCTATCCTTCCATCGTCGTAGGAGGACTCACTTATTATTTCACGGAACTGTTGGGAATAAAGCCGTTCAACGTAATGTTCTATGAAGAGATGATCAACAAACCGGCCTTCCGTGAGCAGAAGCGGCTGACTTTGGACGTGGAAGTGATGGCCGGAGCCTATTTCGACCGCAAGGAGGTCGATACGCTCGAACTTCCCAACCATTGCGTAATCATGAATATCCACCGCGACCGCAAAGACATCTCCCCCACCGGACAAACCATACTCCCCGGTGACCAGCTCACCATCGAACTGGACGCCCAAGATATAGAGAAACTGTACGAGCCACTGGTTAGCATGGCCAACATCTACTAAAATATCCCGACCGGCAACTTTAAACGTCCTCCCGGCCATCTCAAATCATTGGACACAAAAACCAAACAGCCTCTCAGGGGAATTATAATCCAGAATTATCAGGTATTTATGTAAAAATATCCGTCCGCGAGACGATTTCAGGGAAGCCGGATGGTTCCTTACCACAGGAGAAATCAATTATCGCATTTTGCCGAACTTACGGATGGGAGCCGGCTATATGTCGTTAGTCCGCTACAAGGCATCGGAGGAACTGCGCAACCGGTTCTGATTCAGGCAGGAAGACATCTATCCACAAAACGAAAGGAAACGTACCGATATGCATTTATGCAGAAGCCATTTTACCGTCCTAAGGCACTTTTTTACTAAAGACAAGCAGAAAAAGAGCGGAAAGCAAGCAGAAATGGTTGGCAACACCCCCATCTTCCGGCTTTCTACACCCGGATGTTACCACCCCCCACACCCGGATGTCCGAAAAGGGTACACCCGGGTGTTCGGAGCCATATCATACTAATCCTTTGTAATTAAGATACATACTTAGCAGAAAGATCATATATATATTGCTAAAATCCCAGTCGGATGTGTGACACAGTGTGATACAGGCGTGATACATGAATCCGGTATGTATCACACCTTGCACAACATGGATATCAACACATACAAGACAAAATGTGATAGAGTGACAGAGAAATGGCGATTCTCTTTCTGTCGGTTTTAAGGCTGCTTATCGCCTCATTCGGCTGTCACATATAATAGGCATAAATAAAAATATCACTATCTTTGCCCTCGGAATCCAAAAACGTTCCTTTATATTATTCACCGAGTGCTTGATAAACCTCGTTAAAAACAAGAAATATGCAGAAAACATCTACTGTAACCGTACCATTCATGCTGTTAGGCATCCTGTTCAATATCTGCCTGGTAGCTTCAAACCTGTTAGAAACCAAAGTTATCCAGGTATTCGGCATCACAGCGACTGCCGGACTGATCGTTTTCCCGATCTCATATATCATCAATGACTGTATCGCCGAAGTATGGGGATTCAAGAAGGCACGCCTGATTATCTGGAGCGGGTTCATTTCTAATTTCCTTGTAATCGGATTTGCGCAATTGGCGGTGATGTTGCCTGCCGCCCCATTTTGGGAAGGCGAAGAAGGTTTCAACTTCGTGTTCGGAATGGCACCGCGCATCGCCATAGCAAGCCTGATGGCTTTTCTTGTCGGTTCGTTCCTGAATGCTTACGTGATGAGTAAGATGAAGATTGCTTCAGCCGGAAAGAATTTCTCTTTACGGGCCATCGTCTCCACTTTGGTCGGCGAGAGTGCCGATTCGATGATCTTTTTCCCGATCGCTTTCGCCGGACTGATACCGATAGGCGAACTTTTCATTATGATCGGAACACAGGCGGTTCTGAAATCCCTCTATGAAGTAATCATCCTTCCCGTTACCATCCGTGTTGTAAACTATATCAAGAAGGTGGACGGTAACGATGTGTATGACGTAGGGACATCATACAATATATTAAATGTGAGAGATTTATGATTTATGATTCATAATTCCAAACAAATGCGACCAGTCTTCACGAGGTTGCGGCGTATAGGTATGGAATCCTAGTGATTCCGCCGTACGGCAATTGGGGACGGCATCATCTATGAAAAGTGTTTCTTCAGGACGGATATCGGCATCTTGCAGGACATATTCGAAAATTTCGGCATCGGGTTTCAGCAGATGGAGGCGGTAGGAAAGATAAATATGATTGAAAAAGTCGGAAGCATGGTGGCCTTTATAGGAAAAACAGGTCTTTTCCGACCACTCCCAATGAATCTCGTTCGTATTGCTGAGCAGCATCGTATTGTAACGCTTGCGGAGGTCGAGCAAAAGATCCAGCTTATAATCCGGAACATCATCGAGCATGGCGATCCAGGCGGCATCTATCTGTTCGTCCGTCAAAGGCTGTCTGGTCAGATGACGGATACCGTCGCGAAACTCTGCTACCGTAATGGAACCGAGCTCGATCTTCATGAACAGATCCTTATGCTGGTAGTTATTGACAATCTGCTCGCGTATATTCGCGACCCCCAAACTCTCGAATGCCTCGATGCACCGATTACGGGTGAGATTGATAATCACGCCGCCAAAATCTATAACCAAATTTTTTATGCCTTCCATGACCTTCTTTTAATTGACAATTGATAATCGACAATTTTGATTCTAACTATTTACTACCAGCGGCGGCGACGTCGGTGATGCCGTTGCCGCTGTTTATATTGACGTATCCTGCGATATACCAGCCAGACAAATAACACTCCGAACACGGCAAAGATCAGCAAGACGATCCCTGTATTCAAGTTATCTCCTTTCACGCGGCTCCACATTTCCAAAACCAGTTCCGTCCGATCTCCGAAATCGCGGATCATGGCACAACGTTCTACCACCTTGCGGTCGGGGTATTGTACCGGATTGATCCGGATGCTATCCGCATCGGGACCGAAGAAATAACTCAAGTCGGAAACTTTCTCGATTGTCGAATCGATCTTGGCTTCCATAATTTCGGGAGTCGCAATGGCACTGACGTAACCGATGGCATCCATATTCCGCAAAGCGACGTCCGGACGACAAAGATAATCAATAAAATAACTGGCCGCCTTTACATTACGGGCATATTTAGGGATCGCCCAGCCGTCATACCAGATATTGCTGCCTTCTCGGGGCACTTCATAGTCCAGTTCCACCCCGACAGCCTCCGCTTCGTCCATCGCCCAGACCGCATCGCCGCTCCAGGTAAAATTGAGCCAGGCTTTGCCTTTCGTCATCATTTCCTTGCCGAAATCGGCTTCCCAACCGGCAATGTTGGGTTTCATCTTTTTCAGAAGTTCTTCGGCTATGGCGATCGCTTCGGGAGAATTGTCGTTCATCAGTTGCTCGACCGTCACGGTCCCATCTTCCAGTTCCTTCGCATGGGCGTAGATAATGGCCGTACCATAGGAGTCACGATAGCTGTCTTTCATCAATATCTTGTTTCTGAACTTCGAATCCCAAAGACACTCCCAGCTTTCGACCTCTTTCTCCTCCACGAACTGCTTGTTATACAAAATCCCAGCCGTTCCCCACATATAAGGGACGACATAGTCGGTCGTTTTCCGTCCCGGCTGGCTTAGCTTGTTCAGTTGCCCACGGATATAGGGAGAGACATTATCCAGATAATCCGGTGTCTTTCCGAAATTGCGGTCTATCGGGACAAGAAGGTTTTTCTTCAACATCCGTTCGATTATATATTCGGACGGACAGATCAGGTCGAAATCTTCATGCCCGCGTTCGATCTTGGTAAGCATGATCTCATTGATATCGAACACCTGGTAGATGATCCGGATATCTTCGCCGGTCTGCTCCTTGTACCAAGCGGGAAATTCGGCCAAGACATCCTCGTCGATATAGTCTGCCCAATTGTAGACTTTCAGAATATGACTGCGCTCCTCATCCGTACGATTGCATGAAGACATGAAAGTCAAAAGAAAGAGGCAACTCTCTATTATTGTAATCAGTTTATTCATTTCCTGCTTTTCTCCATTAGCTTTTGGACTTCTCCGCCCGTTTATTAATCACAATCAAAAGGACAAGCACCGTCACGAAAATGATAGTTGACAGCGGACGCAACTCCGGTGTCAGTCCCCCTTTGCGGGCATCCGCATAAATAAAGGTCGATAGGGTTTCCAGTCCCTCGTTGCCGATCGTAAAGATGGTAACGGCAAAATCATCGATCGAAAGCGTAAAAGCCAGTATAAAGCCGCTGATCATGCCCGGACGAATCTCCGGCAGGATCACCTTGCGCAACGCCTGGAAAGGAGTCGCCCCCAAATCGAGCGCCGCCTCATAGACATTCTGGTTCATCTTTTTCAGGCGTGGCATGACACTCAGCACCACATAGGGCGTGCAGAATGTGATATGCGCCAGCACGACCGTCGTGAATCCCTGTGAAACGCCAAAACTCACGAACAGCAGGAAAAGGGATACGCCCGTAATAATATCAGCATTCATCATCGGGATCGCATTGGCAAAATTCATTACCTGGCGGGTCCGTGATCGCAGGTTGAAAATACCGATAGCCGCAATACTACCCAACAGCGTGGAGACGGTCGCCGCGATCATCGCAATGGCGAACGTATTCCACAACGCACTCACCAACGAACGCTGCACGCCTCCTGTAAACAGCGAACTATACAATTTGGTTGAAAATCCCGTCCAGTTTCCCAAGACTTTCGCTTCAGTAAACGAGAAAATCATAATAATCAGAATCGGGGAATATAGCAGCACCAACAGTAGCCACAAATACCCTTTTGCCATCCATTTCGTCATCATATCACACCTCCCCCTTCGTTCGAAGCACTGTCCTCTTCATTCGTAAAGAGGATGGTAACACCAATCAGCAACAGCATAATAAGAGAAAGCGCCGCTCCATAATTCCACATACCGTTATAGATATTTTCTTGCACGGTCGTACCGAACAGTTTGATGTTATTCATCGTCAGTAATTCGGCAATGGCAAACGTGGAAACCGTCGGCATGAAAACCATGACGATCCCGCTCATCACGCCGGGCATCGAAAGAGGCAGAATCGTTTTCATAAAGACCTGAAACGGATTGGCTCCCAAGTCCTGGGCCGCCTCGATCAAGCTGCGGTCCATCTTTTGCAACGTATTATAAATCGGATAGATCATGAACGGGAGAAAGTTATACACCATACCGAAAACCAACGCCCCCTCTCCCAACGGCAGGTTCAGGAAATCGAACAATGCTACCGTAGCCAGCGTACGGATCAGGATATTCACCCACATCGGCAGGATGAATAGCACGACCATCGTCCGGGAAGTGTTAAAACGCTCCTGGCTCAGAATATAAGCAGCCGGATAGCCAAGGATGAGACAGGCAAGTGTGGTGATAATAGCAATCCCGATCGAATAGACGAACGTGTTCATTGCTTCGGGATGTACCATGAACTTACGGAAATTAGCAAAAGTGAACGCTCCGTCGGCATCTGTAAACGCATATAATACGATCAACAACAAGGGCATTACGACAAAGACAGCCAAAAACAGGGCATAAAGAATCGTCCAGTTCTTACGCCGCATAAAAAAAGCTGAAATCTTACTTATCACTTCCTTCCTTTTTAGTTGATTGAACAATCCGTATATTTTCGGGAGCGATCGTGATTCCGACCCGGTCGCCATCGTCCCAAACATCATTCGTATCGACAAAGATATCTTCGTCCCAGTCGGTAAACACCGTCAGATGATAATGGTTGCCTTTGTAGAGGATAAATTTCACTTCGCCGGTCAGACGGCCGTCTTCCTCGTTGTCTTCCAGAATGACGCGGTCAAAATCTACTTCGACCTGCACGGGTGCTTCCGAGTCAATGCCGGATACCTCTCGGCATTCGAACGTACAGCCTACAAATTCCACATGCGTGGCATCCACCATCTTTCCTTCGAACGTATTGCAGATACGTTCCTTTTTCATCACATGGATATCAAATGGTTTGACCAGCAAACCGACTTCCTGCCCGGCATCGAAACAATGGTAGTCCTGTACCATGAACTCATAGCCTTCCGGCGTCTGCACCATCATCTCGTAGTGAACGCCCTTGAAAATGGAGGAGGTAACCGTCCCGGTCAGCATGGCGGCTTCAGACGGCTCGAAAATATAAATGTCTTCCGGGCGGAGCACGACATCTACCGGGGTCTGTTCGCCGAAACCTTCGTCTACGCATTCGAACTCATGCCCGGCAAAGGATACCAACTTATCTTTGATCATCAGTCCGTTCAGAATATTGCTTTCGCCGATAAAGTCGGCGACAAAGGAGTTGATCGGTTCGTTATAAATGTCAATAGGCGTCCCGATCTGCTGGATCTTTCCTTCGCTCATCACGACGATCGTATCGCTCAGGGTGAGTGCTTCTTCCTGATCGTGAGTAACATAGATAAAGGTGATTCCGAGAGACTTATGCATTTCCTTCAACTCCATCTGCATATCCTTGCGCATCTTGAGGTCAAGAGCCGCCAGCGGTTCGTCCAGCAGGAGCACTTCCGGTTCGTTCACGATAGCTCTGGCAATCGCGACACGTTGTTGCTGTCCGCCGGAAAGGGAATCCACATCACGGTACTCATAATCGGTCATTCCTACCATCTTGAGGGCCTGCTTCACCTTTTTCTCGATCACGACAGCCGGAAGTTTTTTCAGCTTCAAGCCGAAAGCGATGTTATTGAAGACATTCAGATGAGGGAAAAGAGCGTATTTCTGAAATACAGTATTAACTGGACGTTTATGAGGGGGTGTTTGCGTAATTTCTTTTCCCGCAATGGTTATTATACCCTCAGAAGCAGTCTGGAATCCGGCAATCAGACGCAACAATGTCGTCTTCCCGCAACCGGACGGCCCCAGAATGGTTACAAACTCGCCCTTACGGACAGACAAATTCACATCATTCAATACGGCCTTGTCTCCAAAGAATTTAGACACATGCTCCACACCAATGATGCAGTCAGATTTTTGCATAGACAGATTCCCCTTTACCAATACTGATTAAACATATTTCCGCTTCTTCATGTAAAAAGCGGCACAAAGGTAACAATTAATTGATAATTGAGAGTTGAAAATTGAAAATTACGGTAGAGTCTTGCTCTTAGGCAACACCAGGTTCAAAAAGACTCCCAGTAAAGCCGAAAGCCCGATACCGGCCATCGTGAAACCACCAAATTCAATGGCGGCACCACCAATCCCGAAAGTCAGGATCAATGAGACGATGATCAGGTTGCGAGTGTCGCCCAGATTGGTCCGATTCTGGATCAAGCTGTTGATGCCGACAGCAGCAATCGTCCCGAACAGCAGCAACATGATGCCCCCCAACACGGCGGCAGGAATCGATTTAAGCAACGCGCTGACCTTCCCAAACACAGAAAAGACGATACCGCTTACGGCAGCAATACGGATAACAGCCGGGTCTGTAATCTTTGTCAGCGAAATAGCTCCTGTCACCTCCGAATAGGTCGTGACGGGAGGACCGCCGATCAATCCGGCGACGATACATGCCAGGCCGTCTCCCAACATCGTGCGGTGAAGTCCCGGATCTTTTACGAAATCCTTGCCCGTCACCTCGTTGATTGCGTACACATCGCCTATATGTTCGATCACCGGAGCAATCGTCACCGGAATCATAAAAATAACCGCTTCCCACGACAATGAAGGCTTTACAAATTGCGGAAATGCAAACCAAGGAGCTTCTATCACAGGCTTGAAGTCGATCAAGCCGAACAGACTCGCAGTCAGATACCCGACGATGATTCCACAGAAGATAGGGATCAATCTCAACATTCCTCGGCCCAACATAGAGGCGAGAATGGCGGAAAGCAGGGCTACCAGTGCCAACGGCCAGTTCTCTTTTGCCATATTCACACCTGAGCCTGCCAGCGAGAGGCCGATCAGAATAATAACCGGCCCGATCACCACCGGCGGAAAAAGCCGCTTGATAAAACCGATTCCTCTCCACCGGACCAACAAGCTCATCAACCCATAGACGGTCCCCACAGCCACCAGGCCGGACATCGTACCGGGCAACCCATACAATTCCGTCGCCTTTATGATAGGCGCCACAAAAGCGAAACTGCTTCCCAGAAAAATAGGAACTTTCCCTTTCGTCACCAAATGAAAGATCAACGTGCCGATACCAGCAGTAAAAAGGGCGGTAGAAGGATCAAGGCCAACCAGCAGAGGAACGAGAACAGTCGCACCAAACGCCACAAAAAGGAACTGAACGCCAACAACCGTTTTCTGAATGGGGTTCAGGGGTTTCATATTATCCATTCGTTCTTTATTTACTTTTTGCAAATATAATATAATCCAGACATCCAGCAATTCAATTCACTCACCTATTTTTTATAATAAGCAGCCGTTTATAATCCACCCCTTACTTTTAACTTAGTGCAACCCGGATAAAAAGTCCCGCCGTAAATTAAAACACGGCGGGACGTCTCTACGTTTTTTTCCAGTTTACAATCAAAAAACGACCTTCCCCTACTTGGGACTCTTCAATTCCAGGAATGCAGTCGGCAGGCCTTCCGATTTAACAGCAACCAGGCTATTCCCCCCGTTCCGTTTGATACGGATCAGGGCACGACCATTATACGCCTGTACTTTACGACTACCGGTCGAAGTTCCTAAATTGCAGATCAGGCTGCCATCTCCGGCAATCTCAAACGTAATCTGCTTTTTGGAGCTGAGACAACGGATACCGTTTTTATCGATCAGTTGTACCTGTACCAAAGCCGTATCTCCCTCTTCGGAAAGCAAGCTCACTTGGCAAGCGGCTTCTTTATCCCATTTAGCAGTCTGGTATTCCTGACGAATGACATCAGAAACCTCCTTCTTCTCCTTTTTCTTTACACCGACAGCCCGTATTTCGTTCATGCCTTCCCGATAAACACAATTCCAGCGCAACCCGGCAGCCGGATAATCCTGACTATTACGCCGTTTCACACCCTGGCTCACACCATTGACAAAAAGCTCCACTTCGTCGCAGTTAGAATATACCAAGATTTCCTTGCGGTCATCTTTTCCACCCCAGCGAACCGGCCAGGTATGACCGTAGATATGGATCATCGGCTTCTCCGTCCAGTAAGACTGGAACACATAGTAGCTTTCTTTCGGAGTAAAATCGCGTTCAACCACCCCCTTCTGATTGACATAAGGGACAGGATTGTCGGGACGGACCGGAGTCGAAAAATCTTTAAAAGGCCAGTAGGCTGTACCGGTCAGCCACGGCATCGTCTCCTGCTCTTTCAGATGCCAGTCGATCAGACGGACCACATAACTTTCCGACCAATCGCCATCGCGCGAAGCACGTGGAACGCCACCATACAAGGAAGCATCGCCGGCACGTTCATCACCGCCCTTTCCTGCCTCGATGTTCTTCAGATTATAAAAAGCATCTTCCGAATGACGACGGGCATGGCTGTCACCTCCCCACTCTACATGCAGGAAGTGTTTTACCTTCTGCATCTCCTGTTCTGAGATCGATTTATAATCGGTAAAGACACCCCGATACCAACCAGCCCAGATAGAAGGTGAATAGACATCAACAATATCATTACAAAATTCACACCGGCGGATCGCCGTCATACGTGTGTCGTCTAAACGGTGCGCCATGTCGTGCAACTCTTTCATGAAAGCACGGATCGCACTCTTGTCGAACGTGTCGAAATCGTTAGGCCAGTCATTCTCATTTCCCAGCCCCCAGATGATGACAGCCGGATGATTATGATGCTGGACGATCATATTGGCCAGCATCCGGCGGGCCTGTTCCTTGTAGACATCGCCTCCAAGGCCGCCTCGGCACCAGGGAATTTCTTCCCATACCAGAATGCCCAATTCGTCGCAAAGGTCCAGAATGATTTCAGATTGTTGGTAATGTCCTAAACGGATAAAGTTCACGCCCATATCTTTCATCATCCACATTTCACGACGCATCATATCTTCCGTCATGGCTTGTGCCACACCAGCGTGATCCTCATGGCGATGCGTACCTCGCAACAGCAAACGTTTGCCGTTCAGGAAGAATGGACCTTTGTCCTTAAACTCCGTATGGCGGAAACCGAAGCGTTCTTCCGTCGTGAAAGTCTGATCCGGTGTCTTTACAGTCAACTCGCAAGTATAGAGTTGTGGCACATCCACGTCCCATAATACCGGATTCTTGATCTTCATCTCTGCTAAAAGCTGGTCACCCAAAGGAAGTATTCCCTCCAGTGTTTTCGAGAAGACTGGTTTACGGTCCGCATCGTAAACGGAAACGGTCACATCCGCCTTCCTTATATCTTCCGGATTATAAAACGAAGTTTTCACCTTCAATATACCCTCTTTCAAGTTAGAAGAGAGGAAAGATTCCAAGCGAATCTGTTCAAAAGAAACTTCAGGCAGGTACACCAAGTTCAAATACCGGTACAGACCACCATAAATATTGAAATCAGCCAGATCGGATGGTATCATTTCCAGATCACGTGAATTATCGCAACGGATCGACAAAGGTACTTTCCCTTTGAAACGTTTCGCATCTTTACTGCCGAGAAATGCTTTTACCGCATCCGTAATATCGACATTCCAACTGTCATAACCGCCAACATGGCTACCGACATGAGTCGTATAGACATAGACATCCGTCTTCTGTCCCGCCCCGTCGAAATCGAGTACGATCCGCCCGTTCCGATAGGGATTGTCTATCGCCAGCAAAGTTTTATACCATCCCGGACCTTCATAATAATTCACGTCCGGATCAACAGCATCTTCGGCATTAAAACAATGAGGCAACGTAACAGGCTGCCAGATAGGAACCGCCTCCGAACTGCCAGGTGCGGCAGGACGTACAGCCTCCCAGATTCCCCCCAAATCACCTTTCAGATATTCCCAATTGTTCGTCAGCCGAATCTTATTCATAGCAGGCACTTTCGCCACAGCCGACAGAACGGACAAACACAATAAGCATGCAACAAACAAGTACTTCATATTCTAATATTCAATTTAAAATTCAATTATTTTTACAAGAGAGCAGTTCCTTCTTTTTCCAATTTGGCTTTTCGCAACAAGGCTTCCAGATAATAATAATCCGCATATACGATCGGCACATCCACTTCCGAACCATGAGTCTTGGAACCGGTACTATGCAAAAGCAGGAAACCACAGTCTTTCCCTACACTTGCCCGATAACGGTTCGTCAGGTTTTCCAATATCCTATCAGCCCTATCCACATATCCGGTTCTATTCGTTTCATCATACATACTCAACTCGTAAAGAGCAGAAGCCGTAACGGTGGCCGCCGATACATCACGCGGCTCGTCCGGTATTCCTGGAGCATTATAATCCCAATAAGGTATCAAATCGTCCGGCAATGTAGGATTGGAAAAAATATAAGAGGCAATTTGTTTGGCACGTTCTAAAAATTCAGGCAATCCAGTTTCTCGATAGCACATCGTATAGCCGTACAATCCCCACGCTTGTCCACGCGACCAAGCCGAAGCATCGGAATACCCCTGGTGGGTGTTTTTATGCAAGACTGCGCCGGTCAACGTATCATAGTCGATAACATGATAGGAACTGTAGTCCTTACGAAAATGATTCTTCATCGTAGTACGGGCATGGTCGACTGCAACCTGGTAGAAAGTGGAATCACCATTCGTACGGAAAGCCCAGAAAAGTAGTTCCAGATTCATCATATTATCGATGATTACGGGATATTGCCATTTATCCCTGTTATGATCCCAGGAACGGATACAACCCACTTTTGGATTGTAACGTCTGATCAGGGTGTAGGCAGACTGCAACAGAATATCCTTATAACCAGAATCCTGAGTTAACCGATAACCGTTACCATAGCTACAATACATTTTAAAGCCCATATCGTGGGTACTCCCATTCCATTTCTCCTGTTCAAGCAGTTCAGTCTGTTTCCTGGCCTTCTCCTTCCAAAAATCATCTTTAGTATATTCATACATATACCAAAGTTCGCCTGGGAAAAAACCGCTTGTCCAATCATGGGATGCCACCATGCGCAGGAAACCGTTCGGATCGATATTGCGAGGATTGGCAAGCAGCTTGTCCGTACTTTTATAAACCGAATCCATTTCCACGAATGCATGTTTCAACTGTATATCGGCAAAATCAAAATTCGAACTGATAATATCCCTCTTGTCCAAAGCACAGGAACTACAGACAAGCAGAAAAACAAAAAAAAGAATTTTCAGTTTCATTTTGTCCATTTTGTGTTATAAGAAGGGGTATGAAATCATCAGTCATTCCATACCCCAAGATTATTTAAACCTACTCAAAAATTTTCTTACAAATTCGGATTGATCAATGAATCATGCTCCGGACAAGGGAAATACAACCGTTCTTCCGTTACATTCTTCACCTTTTCAGGAAAATTTTTCTGGAAATATTCCTTCATTACCGTCAGATAAGTGCCCCAGCGAACCAAATTGAAACGATAGATCCGTTCGTGTGTCGTCTCTAACGTCCATTCTTTTTGGATTGCCTGACGGAAAGTCTCTTTAGACAAACCGGACAAGTTATCCAAACCGGCACGTACACGCAGTTGATTCACGGCATCATAAGCTGCAGCCGTCGGACCATTGGCTTCGTTTTCCGCTTCGGCAAAGATCAGCAAGACATCGGCATAACGGATGATAGGAATGTACATATCCGTACGCTTGTTACGCTGTGAGAAATTTTCACGACCTCCATCACACCATTTCTTTCCATGTGGATACGGACTACCGAAATTCTCAGTCGTATAGGTTTTATTATCAACTGTACTGACAATTTCGGTCAAGAAGGTAGCGGCTTTCCGTTTATCCTTATCATCAAATTTATCGATATAGGATTGTTTCGTATAAAAGAATCCCCATCCTGATTCGGACCCGATACTGGTCGGACGCCACTCGGCTCCACACTGGTTATCTCCTAACCCATCTGCAAAATTCAGGGCAAAGATCGATTCTTTGTTATACCGATTGTTGACCAGCCAAAGATCGGCATAATTTTCTTCCAGCTTAATACCGTAAGTAGCGGCATTATCAATGACTTCCTTCGCTTTGGAAGCCGCCTTCGCCCACATGGTATTGTCTTTAACTTGTTCACCGGCCATCGTGATATAAACCCATGAAAGCAAAGACTTGGCGGCAGCGACAGTCGGACGTTCCGTTCCAGAATCCCATTTTACGGGAAGATTGGCTTCTGCATATTCCAAATCTTCAACAATCTTATTATATATTTCTTTAGCCGGTGTCTTTGTCATGTTATTCGCACTGGTAAAGTCATTCACCGGCGTGTCCAGATAAATAACATCATTAAAGATACGCACCAGATAGAAATAGGACATCGCACGCATATAACGGGCAGCTGCGACATAACGTGTCTTGACCTCATCCGAAACTTTCGAAGCATTCGGAACTTTCTCGATCATGATGTTAGAAGCATTGATACAAGCATAAAATTGCTGCCAGGGCTTATAAAGGCTCTCGTTATCGCTTTGCCAAGTCAAAGAGTTCATTTCATCGCGAGCCACATTATTGGCTGTAGCACTGACAACAGCATCAGTCGTTGCTTCGGCTATAAAGTTAATATGACGTTCGAAGTTGTTGCTACGCCAATAAGACAGCGATCCCATCAGCAGCATATTGCATTCAGCCTCCGTGTTCGGTAAGTTTTCAGGCGAGAGGAAATCTTTCGGCTCTTCCGACAAGAAAGACTCGCAACTACTCATCAATAGCATCAGGGAGCACACCCCTGCAACTGCTTTATATATATATGTTTTCATTTTCGTCTTTATATTAATGGTTCAATTATAATGTAAGATTCAATCCGAAGGTATAAGAGCGGGTTGCCGGATAACTACCACCGTCAAAACCTAAGTTATAGTTACCTGTACGGGAACTGACTTCAGGGTCATAACCGGAATAGCCGGTAATTGTAAATAGGTTCTGTCCGCTCAGATAGAAACGTAAGTTAGAAATGCCCCATTTGGATGTAACTGATTTAGGAAGAGTATAGCCGAACGTCAAATTTTTCAAGCGAATATAAGATCCATCTTCCACAAAACGAGATGAAGATGGACCCACACCCTTGTTAAATGCCTGTTGCGTATTCGAAGTTCCTTCACCTCTCCAGGAATCCTTTACAAACGCAAAAGCATTTCCGGTATTGTTCGAGTTGCTCGGTAATTCGCTGAAAGTCACTTTCAACAAATTATAGACATCATTGCCATAGGTTCCCTGAAACATAAAGCTCAGATCAAAATTCTTATACGAAAAGTCATTACCAATACCAAAGATAAAGTCCGGGTTGGCATTACCGATGATCGTACGGTCTTCAGTCGTAATCTTGTTATCACCATTCAAATCCTTGAACTTCACGCTACCGACATCATCTTTTGTCAGCCCCAAAGCCTTGGCTTCTGCCTCATTCTGATAGATACCGTCAAAGACATATCCGTAGAAGTTCCCCAACGGCTCACCGACCTTCACAATACCAGTTTCATTGAAACCAGCTCCCAAAGCACCTCCGGAACCATTTGTATAAAAGTATTCATCATCGCCAAGGTCAAGCACTTTTTCCCGATTCAAAGCGATATTCAAAGAAGTAGACCACTTGAAGTCACCCACTAAGTTTTGTGTATTCAGAGAGAATTCCCAACCTTTATTGGATTTACTACCGATGTTCTGTGTCTGTGAAGAATAACCTGTATAGTACGGAAGGATCTTGTCATAATGCAGATCGACTGTCTTTTTATAATAATAATCCGCAACCAAAGATATACGTCCGCCCAATACGCTCAAATCAATGCCTATATCCGTCTGTTTAGTTGTTTCCCATTTCAAGTCGGGATTCGGTACACGACCTGGAACAAGAGCCACTGCAGAACTTCCGTTCAGGACATAACTGGTCGTACTGAAACTAGCCAACGACTGATAGGCTGTAATCGCCTGGCTACCTGTTTCACCATAGCTGGCACGCAGTTTCAGGTTCTGTATCCAAGAAATGTCTTTCATGAAATCTTCCTCACTGATACGCCATCCCAAAGCAGCAGAAGGAAAATATCCCCATTTATTATTCTTCGCAAACTTGGAAGAACCGTCAGCACGGAAACTAACAGATGCCAAATATTTACCTTTATAAGCATAGTTCACACGGCCCAACCAGGAAGCAATGGCAGAATGGTTTCCACCGGAAGCGACAGACAACAGACTGCTATTGGCAAGTCCCATATTCCAATAACCAAGCGATTCGATGTCGAACCCTTTACCACTGCTGTTATTGTTGAAATACTCGGAAGCCTCAGCAGTAAAACCGGCAACAACATTCAAAGAGTGATCTTTATTAAATGTCTTGGAATAAGTCAACGTGTTTTCACCAAGCCAGTTTGTGGTTTCCTGATCGTTCATGTAAGCATATCCCTGCCCTTTATAAGAAAGAAGATTCTCTCCGGAAGTAAACTGGCGTTGTTTACGGTCGCTATATGTGTAAGTCCAAGCTGTCTTAAATTTCAAGCCGCTCAAGATTTCCCATTCCAGGAAAGCAGTACCCTGAAAATAATTACGGAATTTATCCACAACCTGATCATTAATCAGAGCTACCGGATTATTCATCTGTGCTCCATCCTTTAGCGGACCGCTAAGGCTGCCGTCTTCCTTGTAGACAGGGACCAATGGCCCAAAACCTAAAGCAGAGAACGTGACACCACCACCATCAGAACCGTTCATCTGATTGACACTGGCGTTGGAAGATGACGAACGGGAAGCATTGATAAGAGCTCCGACCGTCACCTTCTTTCCCAGTTTCTGTTCGATATTGGCACGTATGCCGGCACGATTGAAATCAGAGTTCTTCACAATACCCTGATGCATCAAGTAGTTACCAGACAAACTATAGCGTGTCGTTTCTGTTCCGCCACTTACAGACAACGAATGGCCCGTGATAGGGGCCGTACGGAACACTTCATCCTGCCAGTCGGTATTATTCAAGTTATTAGGATCTATCCACTCCGGTATTTTCAATGCTGTCGTAGGATATTTCTCCTGTGCTTCTTTCAATAAGCCATATAGTTCCTGACCATTCAGCATATCCATTTTCTTTGATACCTGCGAAAGCGAAACATAACCACTATAAGAAACGGTCGGTTTACCAGTCTGCCCACGTTTGGTCGTCACCATGATGACACCATTCGCTCCGCGGGAACCGTAAATAGAGGTAGAAGAAGCATCTTTCAATACTTCGATAGAAGTAATGTCATTCGGGTCTATCAAAGAAAGATCACCACCGAGAACACCGTCAATCACAACCAACGGAGCATTTTCGCCTTTCAAGGAGTTACCGCCACGAATAATAATGTTAGGCGATTCACCTGGTGCAGCCACACTATTCTGTACCATCACACCGGCCATCTGTCCTTGCAAAGCCTGATCGGTACGTGATATGGACAATTTTGTCAGATCATCGCCTTTCACAGAAGAAAGAGCTCCAGTCACGTCACTTTTCTTTTGTACACCATAACCGACCACTACCACTTCGTCTAATGCTTCGGAATCTTCTTTCAGAATAATGTTCAGAGGAGCATTGCCTTTTACTTTTACTTCCTGCGATTCAAATCCAATGTAAGAGATAACCAATGTACAACCGGCAGGAGCTTCAAAAGAAAAGTTTCCGTCTATATCGGTGACGGCACCGATAGTCGTACCTTTTACAAGGACATTAACCCCTAACAGAGGTTCACCATTCGAGTCTTTTACCACCCCTTTCACAACAGATGACTGCAAGACTTCATTCACGATAGCCGAACTTTCTGCATTCGCCCTGCCAGGCAGAGCAGCCGAAGTCAGGCACAATGTCATGCACAGAGCACAACCTTTCATGTACGTGTAATTCATAATATTGTTATTAAGATTGAAACTTTTTGTGTTTTTCTTTAGTTGCAAATGTATGAGATAGAGGTTTCGAACTATTTAAAATTTATCTCTTTTACTTTAAAATTCAGCTCTGGCAAAAATTAAAAACCCGCATTCAAAGCGGGTTTCAGAAAATAGATACAATATTGAAAGAAAATAGATTCATTTTTTAAACCGTTTTCATAGCCACAATAACGGATGTCGGATCGGCAAGTTACGGATTACCTCATCGTTTGTCGGAAAATGTTCCAAACTTTTCCAAATTTCCAGATAAGTCCTATTAGAAGTGTTACAAATACTGAATAAAAGGGCAGGCTGGGCAACCGGCCATTCATCCCAAAACATGACATCTTCGGCAAAAGGCCAGCTCGATTTATCTGCTATATACGGGAACAGCCAAGCAACCGCCTTTTGCATATTGCGACCGTCGTCCATCGAGTACTGCCACAAATCATCTTCCCCGTCCGAAAGAATATGGCAGATCGTAGCCATGGCATCCAGATTGAACAAGGAATAGCCGTACGGTTTCGTCCGTTTCAGTTCAAGCGGAAAACTGCCGTCCTCCGCCATCTGTGAAGGAAGCAGAACAGACCTGTAACGGTTCCGGCAAAAGTCGAGAATCTCCTTATCGCCGGTATATTTAGCAAACTGGGCTACCTGCATCACCCAACAAGTTCCATGATTGTTTTTAGCATTCATCTCGTCTACCCCGTAAGGATGCGTTGTCAACCATTTCAGATAATCGGAAAACCAAGCACGACTACCAGCCACATCCTCGACAGCAAGAACGCCGGCCTCTTCCATCCTGATAAGGGATTGCACGACCTCCAAGAGATGGATCGTATCGATGATACCGATCCCCCGTCCTGTCACGATCCCTTTGATCGCCTGCGCGTATTGCAGGTCTGGATTCATCCGAGTTTCGGGGGCGATGAACCAGGCGCGGATATGCTTAACCGCTTGCCGAATATATTTCTCGTCTTTCGTCACCAGCCAGGCGGAGGTCAAGTCGCCAACCAGCGAACTGAAGCGGATCATGGCATGACGGTGAGCAACAAAGTTATCGGGATTTGTCTGCCCATCCCGACGTATATAGGCACTATCCGGATTTATCGGATTGGGCCACCAATAATCGCCTTCGGAGTAGAAATCATGAATCCCTCCGGCACTCCTTTCCGCTCTATATGCAGTAATGGTCACAGGTTCTTCTGCCAAGGCTTTATCTCCACGAATAACAATTTCAGTTCGGAGTAAATCCGTCACTTCTTCCTTTAAAGAATGGTCTCTCTTGCATTGGCAAAATAACAAAAGAATAACATAAAGTAATAATTTATACATGATATAGATTTTTTTTATTTTGTTGCACATATTCGGTCGGCGACATGCCGTACATCGCTTTGAAACAAGTAGCAAAATAAGCATGGGAATTGAAACCGATATTGGCAGAAACTTCAGATATGTTCATATCCGTTTCCAGCAGCATCCTTGCAGCAATCTCAAGACGTTTGTTACGGATCAAATCCACCGGCGAAAGGTCGGTTATCGCTTTCAGCTTCCTATAGAAGTTGGCACGTCCCATACCGACTCCTTTACATAGAATCTCCACATTCAACCCCGGATTGGAAAGATTCTGCTCAATCACCCCGAACAATTTTTGCATAAATGTATCGTCCGCCGATGTCGTCTCGAAACCCAATGACTCCAACGAAAATTTTTTCCCATACAATTCCTTCAACCGTTCACGAGAAGCCAAGATATTCCGAATACGACACAGCAGGACCTCCATATTGAAAGGCTTCACGATATAATCGTCCGCACCACACTGAAATCCCTCTTTGATATGCATCACCATCGATTTCGCCGTAATGATGATAACCGGGATATGTCCGGTCCGCAAATCCTGCTTGATCTCCGAACAAAGTTGCAAGCCGTCTTTTTTCGGCATCATAATATCGCTTACCACCAGATCCGGCAAGGTTTCTGCAATTTTATTGAAAGCATCTACTCCGTTCTCCGCTTCAAGCACATCGAAATAAGGTTCGAGATGTTTGCAGATATACCGACGGACATCCGGATTATCTTCGGCCAATAACAAGGTATAACGCCGACCGGAAACAGGCAGCTGTTCCTGCATATTGTCAGGGACTTTGGATTCATCCTCAGCTACTTCAATTCCTCCATAGGGATTCCTCGCAGAAGAGTCATCTTCTGCAAATTGCTCATGAGCATATGCTTCGCGGTTTACCGGAATCAAGACACGGAATACAGCCCCTTTTGGTTTGTTGTCTTCTACCCATACAACCCCTTTATGCAATTTCACGATAGAGAGTACCAGACTCAACCCTATACCTGTTCCAGCCGTATTCGACTCACTTTCATCCGTTCCCTGGTAAAAAGGGGAAAATATATGAAACTTGTCGGAATCGTCTATCCCTTTCCCTGTGTCTTCTACAGACAGACAAACATATCGAGAAGTCCCCCGAACTTCCCCACTTATCCTGCCGGGAAATTGCTCCTGCAATCCGGCAACTGAGAACAATTGCAAACGAATGGTTATCGACTCATCCGGAGCCGTATGTTTGAAAGCGTTCGACAAAAGATTGAAAAATACCTTCTCCAATAAAACACGGTCGAACCACGCATCTATTCCCGACTCATCGGATTCCAAACGAAAGGTAATCCGTTCCTTGACCGCAATCTGATTAAAGGCAATATATATCTCCTGCGTAAACAGATACAGATCATTATGCGAAACACGTAGTTGCAGGTTGCCACTCTGGTTCTTCCTCAGATCCATTAACTGGTTCACCAGCAACAAAAGACGCTGGGCATTTCCATAGACTAGACGCAACGAACCTTTCAAGTTCGGGTTCATATCTACCCGTTGCAACACCTCTTCCAAAGGAGACAGGATCAACATCAACGGTGTACGCAATTCGTGCGAAAAATTGGTAAACATGCGTATTTTGGACTGATGGAACTCCTCCTGCCGCTGCTGCTCCTTCTGCTTTTCGACCAGGTCCTGTTCCAGCTTACGCTTCATATGCAGATAATACCAGACCACATAAAGGATGCCACCTATAATCAACAGATACAACATATAGGCATACCAGGTCTGCCAGAATGGAGTCCGAATATGAATCGACAACGACCGCCCTTCATCGTTCCAAAGACCGTCGTTATTGGAGGCGCGAACACGAAAAACATAATCTCCCGGTTTCAAGTTCGTATAGAAAGCCTCCTTTCGAGAACCAGCATCATTCCAGTCCGTATCATACCCTTCTAGCATATAAGCATATTTATTCTGATTCGGATAAAGATAGTTTAAAGCGGCATACCCAACAGAGAAGTTATTCTGATTATAATCAAGATCTATCGCCTGCGTATAATCAAGAACTTTATCGAGCAACCCCGAAGGGTCGCCGGGAACAACCGGTTTATTGTTAACCGTAAAAGAGGTCAGTACGACCGGAGGTATAAAACGGTTTTCTATCAACCGTTCAGGGTAAAAGGAGACAAGGCCGTTGCTTCCGCTGAAATAGATTCGGTCACCGGGCAATTTGATGCCGCCTTTCATGCTGAATTCATTAACTGGGATCTCGCTTCTACCCATATAATTGGTAAACTGGCGCGATTCAGGATCGTAGGCAGAAATACCGTTACCGGTACTGATCCAAAGTTTCCCGTCGTCTCCGGGAATTATCGAATTGATATTATCGTCGCTCAGCCCCTCGACGGCCGTCAACCACTCCATAATGCCTTTTTCTTCGTCAAAGCGACAAAAACCTCCACCGAAAGTACCGATCCAGATTCGCCCCTCCCTATCCTTTACGATATTACTTACCTGGTCGTTGTATAACTTCCGGGAACCTTCCTCACGAGTATTATATTTTATCAACTTATGCGTATGGGAATCGTAGAGCGCCAGTCCGCCGGTATGCATACCTACCAAATAAACACCGTCCCGTATCTCCAGGAAACTGCGTACACTTGGCAACAAGGCGAAAACTGAATCCGACGGAGCGATCCTGCCGTCCGGAAACACACGGACAATTCCCGTGTTGTCTGTCGTTCCCAACCACAATACACCATCACTGCAACGCGTGATCGTATAAATACTAACCTCCTTATGAAAAGTATAAAAAAGAGAGAATTTCTTTGTCCGGGTATCGAATCGGTATAAAGTGCCTTTCTGCGTTCCGCACCAAACGAAATCACCCTCCACAAACAGAGATTTGATAATATTCCGATCATTCAGAGCATTCGGCCGAGCATCCAGCAGGAAACGTTCAAACATATCTGTATTCAAATCCAGTGAAAGTAGGCCTCGCCCTTCCGAAGCAATCCACAAAGTATGGTCCGGCTGATAGGCCATCGTGGCAAAGATTCCAAACAGCTTGTCTGAACCACCCTGCAAATCGTAAAAAGTAAAACGGCTGTTCAAAGGATTACTGTAACTGACACCTCCAGCGTATGTGCCAATCCATAACGTATTCGCATTATCTACGAAAGCAGAAAAGACGGAAAAATGACTAAGACCTCCTTTTTGTTCGTCAAAATTCGTATAGGTCGTACATGAACCGTCCACCAAATTCAAAAGACTTAATCCGTTAAAAGTTCCGACCACCAGTTGACCATTATAAGTATTAATTGTACGAACCGAATTATTTCCCAGTCTGCCGTTCCAAGCAGTATAATGCGTAACAGCATTTGTCTCCGTGTCGATCCGGTTCAATCCACCCGAACGGGTTCCCACCCACAGACGTCCTTCACTGTCTTCATGGATAGCAGATATATTATTATCCGTTAATGAAAAGGGAGTCGTATTTTTAAAATAATGAGACAAGAGATTCAACTTACTGTCACAGATATAAAGTCCGTTTTGTAAAGTTCCGACTAACAGATTGCCATCATGGTCTTCGTTGATAACCATAATCTGGTCACGTGGCAGTTCTCCCTCCAAGTCGTTCAAGATAAACGAATCATTCTCATAATCATACAAGTATAGACCTTTATTTGTTCCAACCCAAAAACGCTTTTGTCTATCCACATACAAGCTTGAAATCCACGTATGATAAAGGGGAGACTGCTTATAAGCAGCCATATCGTTGAGAGAATATACACGATCCACCCTCAAATCCATCCGGTTCAGACCGTTCATCGTGCCTACCCACAAGTTTCCACGGTCATCTTCAGCCAATGCTGTCACATGATTACTGGACAAGCTTAATGAGTCGCCATTACTATGTTTATACACGACAAAAGAATTACCGTCATAACGATTCAAGCCGTTACGCGTGGCAAACCACATGAAACCGCTCTTATCCTGATGTATTTTCAAGACGGAAAGCTGCGACAAACCTTCTTCCATTTTTAAAGAAGAAAAAGAAAAAGGTGAAACAGCCCCATTCAGCAAGGCACTAAAGCAACAAAGCAAAAGAGTGATCAAGTATGTTTTCCTCATAACGTAAAAGCATTACGCTACAAAGATACGAAAACAGATCAAATGCCCAGTCCTGTCACAAACAGAAAACGTACTCCGTCCTCGCATCCTGTAAAACCAACGTATTTATCCCACTGTTTTCATTATGCAAAATAACATTTGAATGGAATCAGTTGTTTACTTATTAACATATATGCTTTAAACAAGGGATAAATATCCGGCAACCCCTTCCGCACACCGTTCACCATCAATAGCAGCAGAGACGATTCCGCCTGCATAGCCGGCGCCTTCTCCACAAGGAAAAAGACCTTTCAAGGTTATATGCTGGTAGCTTTCCTTGTCGCGCAGGATACGGACGGGCGAAGAGGTCCGGGTTTCCACCCCGATCATCACCGCGTCATTGGTCAGGAAGCCTCTGGAGACTTTACCGAAATGGCGGAAGCCCTCACGTAAGCGGCCGGTGACGAACTCCGGCATCCAGAAATGCAACGGGGAAGCCAGCAGACCGGGCGTATAAGAGGATTCGGGAAGATCGAAAGAGTTTTTCTTATTCACGAAATCAACCATCCGCTGTGCAGGGGCGGTTTGCTTCATCCCGCCATTCAGCCAGCAAAGTTCTTCCAAACGTTCTTGGAAAGCCATCAAAGCGAGCGGCGAATCCTTGCTGACCGCCATTTCTTCGTGTTTCATCAATTCGGAATAGTCTTCCGGGCGTATCTCCACCACCATGCCGGAATTCGCCCAGCGGGAACCACGATTGGAAGGAGACATTCCATTGACTACCACCTGGCGGGAACTACTTGCCGCCGGGACGACGAAACCGCCTGGACACATACAAAAAGAATAGACTCCCCGTCCGCCGGCTTGCGCCACAAAACTATATTCGGCTGCCGGCAGATAGTTTCCTCTACCCTCCTTACGATGATATTGTATCTGGTCGATCAGCATCTGCGGATGTTCCAAACGGACGCCGACAGCAATGCCTTTGGCTTCGATAGGGATTTGCCGGTCATGGAGGTAGCGATACACATCCCGGGCGGAATGACCGGTTGCCAGGATGACCGGTCCCAGAAAGTTCTCGCCCGTATTCGTTTCGACACCTACGACTTCCCCACTCCGGATGACCAAGGCATCCATTCGTGTCTCGAAATGGACCTCCCCACCACAGCGGATAATCTGTTCGCGGATATTCTCGATCACACGCGGCAACTTGTCCGTACCGATATGCGGATGGGCGTCCGCCAAAATCGAAGTGCTCGCCCCGAACTGGCAAAAGACATTCAGAATCTTGTCAACCGAACCCCGTTTCTTGCTGCGAGTGTAAAGTTTGCCGTCAGAATAGGCACCGGCTCCCCCTTCACCGAAACTATAGTTGGACTCTTCGTCCACCTTATGCTCACGGCTGATCAGAGCGATATCCTTTTTACGTTCGCGCACGTTCTTTCCACGTTCGATCACGATCGGACGTAAGCCGAGCTCAATCAGACGAAGAGCGGCAAACAAACCACCCGGCCCCGCTCCTACCACCACGACAGGCTTCCCTGCTGATACGTCTTTATATTCCACCAATTGAAATTCTGGTTCATCTGGCTGCTCATTGATAAAAGCACGCAGTTTTACATTCACATAGATCGTACGCTGACGTGCATCGATAGAACGTTTTAGTACCCGAACGGTGTGGATGTACGGGACAGATGTTCCCGTCTCGCGAGCCACCACCTGCTTCAGCGACTGTTCGCTGACTGCTTCTTCAGGCAATATACGGAGTTGTAATTCTTGTATCATTGTTACTTCTTTAAATTCAAACAAAAAATCAAACCGGCTTGTGCCCTGTATCCGCTCCAATCCACTTTGAAAGTCGATGGAAAATCTGGATTCCGACTCTGACACTTCTGCATCACAGCATCCCATTCATAAGCGATACTCATGTTTAATGCAACATAGCGGCATAGGCTAAACTTGATGCCAAAAGTAGGCTCCACAAAGAAGTTCCTGCCGGAAAAAGTATTATCCTTCCGGTATCCAACTTCCGGGTCGGACTCGACGAACAGGCGGTTTATCTCGTTCACCTTGTTCAGCACAAAACCTGTCGAGAGCCCCACATACGGCTCGAATGTAAAGATACTGACTTTTTCCTTCACCAGACAGAAGTGGTAAAAAGCACCGAGCTTATATCCTTTGTTACGCAACTTGTAGTCGCAAGAGCCGGAATAATCCGTTACTCCATTCTTGCCCGCCGTATTCATATAGTTAAAAAGAAATCCCACATGATGGCGCCGCCATTCGACTCCGACACGGGCATCCTGCGTCACATAACCGGGGAAATTATCTGTAACCTGTGCATTGGTAACAGGAAGCATCTGATTTTTCAATATATCTTTCATATCGGACATCTGATACGAACCGTGACCGATATTATATTCGATTGTCAACGACTGAGCCTGCCCGAAACGGTCGAAAAAGAACAGAATGGCTATAAATAATAATACCTTTTTCATATATTCGGACAGTTTTCGAGGTTAAACGAATAATTCGCATTCTTATAACCCCAGTCATCGACGGGAGAAAAACGCAATTCAACCACACGCTCTTCCTGCCCGGCAAGAGAAAATTCCGCAATGCCGTCCGTCACCTTCTCCGCCACGATTTCACCACCATAGACGACATCGACTGCCGAACGGTAAGGATATGTCCAGGACAAGCGTATGCGATCTTCCTTCATATATTCTACCTGCACCTCTGGTTCAGCTTGCTCCAAATCAAGCGATCCAAGCGAACGGGGACGGTCGGCTTCCGACTTGAAATAAATATAGACCTTATATTCCCCCTTCTCCCCAGCATATCGCTTATCGGTATAAAAACATTTGTCGAAATCCGACCTTTGCGTGATATAGGTTGAATGAGCATTCTCGTCAATCGTACTGAACTCTATCTGGTAATGGTCGAATCCGGCACGGAGTGCCCCGTCTACCTCCCAAAATATTTCGATCAGTCCTTCTTCATTCACACGATGCCGCAAAGAGAACTCCGACTCGGTACGCGCGTTTATCTTGAGGGGCCAACTACGCTTTTCCACATATCGCTCGACCCCGACCTGTCCGGCAACCGTCCCATTATTCGTCCGGGCGAAAACCTCGCACGACAACTCATAAGAGCCATTCGGAATCAGATCCACATCCAGCATGAAATCACATCGTGTCCCATCGCTTTCCCATTCCATCTCTCCAATGCGGACGATCTGCTTCTCAACCTCAAATCCGGGCAACGGACTGATTTGGCAAGCAGCATTACCACTATGTTCCACCACAAAGATTTTGTTTTCCCAATCATGGATAAACGGACCATAGAAGTCCACACTCATCGCAACCGAATCAGCCTGCCACTTTTCAAAATCCATAAAATTCTCCCCCAGCCGATACTCGCAGCTTGTAAACAAGAAGAAAACACTTACAAATAGATAAACAACACTTTTATTCATATACATATAAACTTATCCGAACAATTGCCGGAAAGCCTCTTCCACCTTGCGCACTTGCACGATTTGCATCTTGCATTTGGATGTGTCGAAACCTTTCAGGTTATTGTGCGGGATGATAATGCGCGAGAAACCCAATTTTTCCGCTTCTAGGATGCGCTGCTCGATACGGTTCACCGGACGGATCTCTCCCGAAAGCCCCACCTCGCCACACATCGAGATACCCGGCTCGATCGAAATGTCGAGGCTAGAAGAAAGAATTGCACTGATCACCGCCAAGTCGATCGCCGGATCATTCACCTTCAGCCCACCGGCAATATTCAAAAAGACGTCTTTCTGAACCAGCTTAAATCCGGCACGCTTTTCGAGCACCGCGAGCAACATGTTCATACGCCTAAGATCGAATCCTGTCGCGCTACGCTGAGGCGTCCCATAGACAGCAGAACTCACCAACGCCTGTGTCTCGATCAGGAAGGGACGGATGCCCTCAATCGCAGCCGCGATCGCCACGCCGCTCAATCCCTCATGATTCTGCGTTAGGAGTAGTTCAGAAGGGTTACTGACTTCGCGAAGACCATCCTGGCGCATCTCGTAAATACCTAATTCCGCTGTGCTTCCGAAACGGTTCTTGATGCTGCGGAGGATACGATACATATAATGCTGGTCGCCCTCAAATTGAAGCACGGTGTCAACGATATGTTCCAACACCTTCGGCCCAGCAATACTCCCTTCCTTATTGATATGGCCGATCAGAAGAACAGGTGTGCCGCTCTCCTTCGCATATTTCAGAATAGCCGCACTGCACTCGCGTACCTGCGAAACACTTCCGGGAGAAGATTCGACCACCTCCGTATAAATGGTTTGTATCGAGTCGATAATCAAGAGGTCGGGTTGAACGTTCTTGGTCTGTACGAATATCTGTTCGAGATTGGTCTCACAGAGAATGAAACAATCTGGATTCTCGTGCGCGATGCGGTCGGCACGGAGTTTCAACTGGCGACTGCTCTCCTCGCCGGAGACGTAAAGCGTGCGGAGTCCCTTCAACCCCAAAACGGTTTGCAGGACGAGGGTCGATTTCCCGATACCCGGTTCCCCGCCGATCAAGACCAGTGATCCTTTTACCAGACCGCCGCCAAGAACACGGTTCAACTCCCGGTCTCCGAGGTCGACACGCGTCTCCTCTTCAGAAGTAATATCTCGAAGCAGGACGGGACGCACTTTGCCACCATCCGAAACGCCATAAAGTGCCCGCTTTCCGACCGGTTCCTTTACCACGATCTCCTCAACATACGTGTTCCACTCCCCGCAGGAAGGACATTTCCCGATCCATTTCGGAGAGTCAGCCCCACAGTTGGAGCAAACATATACCGTTTTTGCTTTTACCATTCTCTTATTTATTAATTACATGGACGCTTTGGAGACATAAAAAACATTCCATTTTTTAAGATTATAAAACTGTCAATTCACGGACGAAAAGACGGTTTATTATCCGAAAAGATCAAGCGTCAACTGCTTTTTCTCAGCTTCGAGCTTCCTGAGGTGGCGTTTCCCTTGCGGCGTAATGATTTCCATCTTATCGAAGCGGGTACGGATCACCGTCTCGACCGTGTAGCTGATGTTAACCACTTCACCTAGTTCACTCATCTTCCGTTGTATCTCTAGCACACAATCTATACACATACCGCTCTTGAAGGCAATCTTTTCATCGAACATATCTTTCTTGAAATCTTCGTCGCACATGTAAAAGTCGATTGTCTCGCCGCCCTTGTTGTAGATGCCTTTCCAACGGTAACGGGCATCTTTCAGCACAGGTGAGATGATTTCTATCGTTGCTTTGTTGTCTTTAACAGGAGGCAATTCGTCAGAACGGAGGATGTAATAGTCAAACTGTTCGCGTTTGACCTCCAACGATCCCGAACGGCTGCGGTTATTTTCGTTCAGTTCGCGTAAAGTGAACTTTGTCACCTTCGGATAACCGCGTACAGCTTCGTAAAAGTTCGATTTGCATTTACAAAAACGCGGCGATGCGCTGAGCAGTTCCACCAACTCGCGCGTCACGGTAATACCGGGCATTTTTTTTCTCAAATTACTACGCAATAAGGCAATTTCGCGCTGCATCTTTTCCTCGTCGGTCACCGAACGGTCCACAACCGGTTGTCCACCGACCAAAAGGGACGGACGCGTCCATACCTGCATGAACAAGTTAAGAAGAACAGAGATCAGACGGCTGTTTTCACCTGCCACCGACCAGATTTCGCGAAAGCCCTCCTGTTGGGCAAAAGACTCGCAATAGACAGTCATTTTGATATCCAACATGTCTGCTAACGTCCGAACAAGCGAGAGTACCTCCTTTTCTGAACGATGTTTGATCATGGCATCCATGTAGTTTGACTTATCATTGAAGTAGTACCGCAGTTCGAGTTTGTTATCAAACTTTATCATGACTTACTCTGTTTTGGTTTTTCGATCGAAGAACGGGTTTTTCGAGGACGCGCTTACCGGAATCGCCATCACACATTTGCAGTCGCCCAACATTCCCAAACGCTGTGCAGCCATACCGGCACTGAACATCACACGCGTATCCAGGCGCAAATCCGACGCCGTGGCACAAGCCGAACCGACCGCAATGCCCAAGTCCACCGAATTAATCGCACAAGGGACGGTTTTCGGCTTCTCCACACAAGTCGGAAACCCGCAGTGCGCGCAATTCAAACCCTGAACCTGCTGGCGTGTACCAGCAATCATGATAGCTTCAGCCTGAAGAATATTGTCAGCATCACGCAAAAAGAATTTTAAACCGGTTTCGCCGGACATGATGACAAGCTCTTCGGAAAGGCGTTTGATATCTTCATCCGTCACCATCGCCACTTCAATAATATCGATGCCTTTCCCTTTCGGAGCTGTCCGAGCGGCTGTCATCATCTGACGAACAGCCTGTAACACATACTCGTGTCGTATTTCTCTTTCGTTCTGTATCATTTTATATTGGTTTAGCACGAACAAAGATAATAATTACTCGTTTTATAGCTCAAGATTTGTCATCTTTTCTGTAACATCAAATGGATAGTCGGGGTATTCGTAAATACTGAAACGAGGTTCAGTCCTCCCCTCGGAATAATTCCAAATACTAATATACTCCCGCACATCTTCACCCATATCCTGTAATTGGCGCAGGTAGGCGGCGACGGACTTGTTCTCGACAATGTAGACTTCTCCCATCCGATCGATAATCGGACTGTGACGGCGTCCGGTGTCGTGGTCGAATTTCAGGATACGCTTTCCCTCTGTTGTCAAACCGACCATCTGAAAAGTCATGCTTTTGCCGATGGCTGGAAGATTCAACACACTGCGGTCGGTGGCAGCAAAAAGAAGACGGTTCTCTTTCAAAAAACCGGACAATTTCTTTCCTAAGGGTCGCTCATAGCGGATCAGCCGATACAGTTCCTTCTGCTTCTCTTTGGGGATAAGGCCGAAAACTTTCTCTTCTTGCTGTTCCTGTAAAGAACGGCTATTAGGAGCGAACACGGCATAGTTTTCGTGAAAACCCTTAACCGAAAAAGTGTAATAGCACACCACTCCCATCGCATTCAACGTCTGACGAAGTTTTGCCGTATGTCCACGCCGAGAAGCGGCAACGGTGTAGACCAACTGGTTGGTGATGATCCAACCGGCGGAGAGAATCGCCTCGATCGCCTTTTTTGCTTCCGGCGTGACCTCCAACGGGGATTGAAAATGTGTCTGGATAATAAACTGCGTAACACCGACACGTGAGGCTTTATCTTTGAAACTCCTCAAGATACCGACTAGTTCGTCCGTGATTCTGAGAGGCAAGTAGGCAAGCAGGCGAGAGCCCAAGCGGACCCGTTGTAACTCAGCGTACTTCTCCCCTTCGGGACGACTCTCGTTGGCTTTTCGTTTCCGGACTGCCATCTTATAGACGGCATCAAGTATGTTGCGGAGCGTCGCGTTCTGACTCATCAACGCGTCGCCTCCAGTAATCAAGATATCCCTAAGCTGCGCATCCTCTTCAAAATAGCGCATCAACCGACGCAGTTTCTTATCCCATGTTTCCTTTGGTTTCAAAGATTCGAAATCAAAATTCAAGCGCTCGCTCTGGAAATCATACATCCGCTGGCAGGAAGCGCACAGCCCGCCACAGGCACGCCCCATCGAATCGGGGATCAGGATCGCCACCTCCGGATACCGGCGGTGTATGTTGTGTCCTTCCGGCAACAACCATCCTGCAGCATTTGGCTGTCCGGCCACGACTATGTCTTCTTTCTCCCACGCCTTGATCCGGCCATATGTATCGACCAGTTCTTCCGAATAAAGGATATAAGAGCGGATGGCAGCGTCGTCATATCCGCTTGTATTCGTGTTCAGCAGGGAAAGGTAATAAGGAGTCACAAAAAACGGCATGCCTTTCTTACGAGCACGTGCCAACAGGTCCATCGTTCCAGCCGACAGGGAACCGCCAAGGAAATAGTTCAGTTCCGTCGGGCTTTTGAAAGCCATCGCAAGATGGAAACGGCCGATATTCCACCATTCCTGCACTTTGACGTATTTCTCGGCATAGCTCATCCCTTCCGTAAACTGGAACCGAGAGGTCGGGGCATGACGCCGTTCGATCTTACGTATCAACCCGGCAATGATCCGCTCCTTGTTGGAGTAACGGATCGCCATCACCTCCTCGTCCAGCCCGGTCGGCCAACGGTTCATCTGCCGTTTGACAAGCGAACGGTCCGGAACGATTTCCTCCGGCTTCTCCAGCAATTCGAATTGCCAGTACAGGTCGATAAAGAAGTCCGGCGAAACATCTTCCTCCAGCTTCCCGGCCAGGAACTGCCACAGGCAGGTAATCGTCCGTACCGGCATCTCCTCACCTGTCGAAAGCTCGAAGACCATCATACCGTCATGTTCGATCAACAGAAGAATACGCTTCGCCACGGCATTTCCCATATTGCTCCCGCCAACCGTCTTGTCGATGCGGGAAAAAACAAAAGAGCGCAAGGCTTCTTTAAAAAGCGCTGCGCTCTCACTCTCTTCCGCCATCGTTACCAGTTGGGGAAAATCTTTTTTAAATACTTTTGTCAATTGCGGAATGTCGTACGATAGTAATCTTCTTTTAATCATAAGCAAATACTTTTTAGGAAGGGTTATTGAATGTTATTTTGAAGTCATTTGTCTACAAATATAACATTTTTCTCCCATCATCAAAAGCGTGCTACTTATAAAACATCTTAAAAGTCTTGCGAATCACAACAAAATGACAAAACAAGGAACCTATTCGCCACCTTTCTGCTACTTCCGCTTCATCTTCACTTCATACAGGTCGTGCCGGCGATCTTTCAAGTTACGGACACTTCCGTACGTATGCAATTCGTTCAGCAAATCGAGATCCACATCCGACACCAAGATCATTTCCGTATTCGGGGTCGCCTCCGCCCTTTTCCCGTCTGTCGGGAAAGCAAAATCACACGGGGTGAAGACACCGGACTGCGCATACTGGATATCCATGTTATGGACACGGGGCAAGTTACCGACACTACCGGCTATGACGACAAAGCATTCGTTTTCGATCGCACGTGCCTGCGCACAAACACGGACACGCGAATAGGCGTTCTGCGTATCGGTAAGGAAGGGCACAAACAGAATCTGCATCCCCTGGTCCGCCATGATACGCGACAGTTCCGGAAATTCGACATCGTAGCAGATCAGGACACCGATCTTGGCACAGTCCGTTTCGAAAGTCTGCACCATCTTACCGCCGGAAAGTCCCCAGCTCTTCGCTTCATCGGGCGTGATATGCACTTTCTCGTACGTCTCATAACTACCGTCGCGGCGACAAAGGAAACCGACGTTGTACAACCCGTCGTCTTTGATCAACGGCATGCTCCCGGTAATGATATTGATGTTGTAGCTGATCGCCAAGTTGATGAAGCGGTTCAGCATCTCGTCCGTATATTTCGCCAGCTCGCGGATCGCCTCCGACTCGCTCATGTGGTTGAACTTAGCCATCAGAGGGGCATTGAAGTATTCGGGGAAAAGGATGAAGTCACTCTTATAGTCAGATACGGCATCCACGAAAAATTCCACCTGTTCGAACACGTCATCGAGCCCCTTGTAAGGTCGCATCTGCCACTGGACAAGACCGACGCGGACGGTCGTCTTGGTCGAAACGATTTCCGGAGTCGGCTGGTAATAGATATTGTCCCATTGCAGCAGGGTTGCATAATGTTTGGATTCCTCATCGTTCGGCAAATAATTCGTCATCACTTTACGAACATGGAAATCATTCGATATTTGAAAAGTCAGCACCGGATCATAAATTTCTCTTTTACGGACCTTATCAATATATTCCTTCGGGCGCATCGTATCCGCATATTTATGATAATTCGGGATACGTCCGCCGAACATAATCGCTTTCAAGTTCAGGCTTTCACACAATTCCTTCCGATAATCATACATACGCCGTGCCAAACGCAGGCCCCGGTAATCGGGATGGATAAAGACCTCTATTCCATACAGGATATTGCCTTTTGGATTATGCGTATTAAAGGTTTCGTTTCCAGTAACAAAGGCGTAAGTATGGTCGTTCTTTACCTTGTCGTAATCGACGATGATAGACAAGGCGCACCCCACGATCTTATCATCCACGACCGTAACCACCTGCCCTTCCGGGAAAATAGTGATTAACTTCTTGATTTGCTCACGTGTCCAAAACACATCCGAGCCGTCTGAATAAACTCTTGTAAAAGATTGAGATAATTGTCGGTAGTCCGCCATCTGCAAAGTACGGACCTCTACTTTGTTAATCTTAGGAGCATGTTCCATTTCTCATTTCAATTTTTAAGAACGATGCAAAAGTATAAAAAGTTTCATCTGGATGAAACAAAAATTCCATGATAACCAAAAAGACGGATGCAAACCTTCTACATCCGTCTTTTCGTCTAAAAGCTTTAGCAACCACCGCCCAACGCCCGGTAGAGAAGGATCTTTTTCCGGCAAAGATCGGTGATGATGTCGATACGTTCCAATTCGCTATCCAGATAACGTTCATTGGCAGAGAGCACTTCGAGGAAGCCGACATAATTCAATTTGAAAAGTTCATTGGCATTGGTGACCGAACGTTGGTGAGCTACGGTCTCCACTTCTTTCAGGCGGACACGCTCCACTTGGTTTAGACCGGCACAATACAAATCCAATACTTCCGTATAGGCCTTCAAGGCCGTTTCGTGATATTGCGACAAGGCAATCCGTTGCGAAGCACGCGCCTCGTTCCACATCGAACGAATCTGGTTCCGCTGGAAGACTGGTGCAGTAATTCCTGCTGCCAAATCGTAAACCAGCGAAGCAGGCGCTGTGAACCATTTGCCAAGATCAAAGCTATTGAAGCCACCTCCCGCACCCAACACCAACGAAGGATAGAAGGCTGCTTTAGCCGCCATTACATCCGCCTTTGAAGCCAGCAATTCCATCTCGGCGGCCCGTACGTCGGGACGTAAGGTCAGCATGTTCGCCGGAACACCGTCTGATAGCGGGAAAGGGATCTGACGCAGCTCTTCAAAACTCATACGCCTGATTTCAAACGGAAAGACACCTAACAGGCAGGCTATCGCACGCTCTTTCTCCCCGATCAATTGATCATTTTCCAACAGTTTGCTTTCTATCAGTAGCATACGGGCATGAAACTGGTCGACAGCCAACTGCGTCTCGGCCCCCTCCTTCTTCAGCTGGCGAGTTAGCTCATACGAACGTTTGGAACTGATATGGGCTTCTTCCAAGACATCCCGACGCTTATCCAAACCGATCAGTTCATAATAGTGGACAGCCAATTCGGATATCAGAACCGACTGCGCAAAACGGGTTGCCTCAACCGAAGCCATCCAACGAGCTACAGCCGCCTGTTTCTTACGTGTCAGCTTCCCCCATATATCCGCTTCCCACTGGAAATTCAGGAAAAGTCCGAAATCACGGTAAGGGTCCGGGATATGTTTGTCTTTCGCCAAGGAAGGAACATTAGTCTCGCTATTCCCCACTCCGTCCATCGTATATTCGCCGAAACGGTTGACCGAAGTCCCGATGCCGAGGCCAACTTCAGGCAATAGCAAGCCTTTTGCCCGTTGCAGGTTGGCCCGGCTCATTGTCACCCGTTCCATGCTTTGCTTGAACGAATAGTTATTCTGCAAGGCGACCTCCACATATCCTTGTAAGATGGAATCCTGGAAAAACACATTCCACTCCAACGGCTTTACAAATGCAGTGTCATAGGTATGCCCATCTCCTTCTGGCAGTACGGCACGTTCCCCATCCGGAGAGAGCTGCGGAGCCTTGCAAGCTGTAAGGCCGATCGCCGCCCACAAGCCAACTGTAGCAATTATCTTAAAACTCATATTCTTCTTCATTTGCTTTTTGTTTCTTTTCCTTTAAGTAAGTTGCCAACGATTCAAATATCACATAAAGCCCCGGTATCAGGAAGATCCCCACGAACGTACCGATCAGCATACCTCCGGCCGCCGCCGTCCCGATGGAACGATTGCCCAAAGCACCAGCGCCACTGGCTACCGCCAACGGGATCAAACCGCTGATAAAAGCAAAAGAAGTCATCAGAATCGGACGCAAACGGCTGGTTGCCCCTTGGATGGCCGCTCCCATAATGCTGACGCCTTCCTTGCGGCACTGGTTCGCCACCTCGATAATCAGGATCGCATTCTTACCTAAGAGGCCGATCAGCATCACGAGTGCCACCTGAGCATAAATATTATTCTCCAGTCCCACCACATATAGTAAAAGGAATGATCCGAACACACCTGCCGGAAGCGAGAGGATAACCGGAAGCGGCAGCAAAAGGCTTTCATACTGGGCCGCCAGAAGAAGATAGACAAAGACCAGACAGATCGCGAAAATAACCAAGGATTGTCCACCGGATTCTTTCTCCTCACGGGCAACGCCGGACCATTCTATATCGTAGCCTCTCGGCAACACTTCGGCAGCAATCTCCTCTACGGCTTCCAAGGCTTCCCCCGAGCTGACTCCCGGTGCTTGTTCACCGGTAATCATGGCCGAAGTAAACAGGTTATAACGGGTAATCTGACTCGGACCATACACGCGCTCCATTGTCATGAAGTTGGAATACGGAACCATGTTCCCCTCTTTATTTTTAGCATACAAACCGAACAGATCCTCCGGATTCATACGATATTCGGGAGCAGCCTGCAACATCACCTTGTACATTTGCCCGAAACGGACGAAGTTGGAAGAATAGAAACTCCCGACATAGGATTGCAAAGTTTCCATCGACTCGTTCACATCAATTCCCAGTTTTGCCGCTTTGGCCAGATCGACCCGCAACAGATATTGCGGGAAGTTCGGATTGAAACCGGATGTGACACCCGACAAACGAGGATCGGCATTCAGCTTGGCCACAAACGATTTGGCCACTTCGTCCAACTCGGCAAATGTCCCGGCAGTCTTATCCTGCAAACGAAGTTCGAAACCGCTGGCATTACCGAAACCGGGAACCGTCGGTGGAAGGAAGAACTGGATATCCGCATCCTTGATATGCGACACGCGGTCAGCATAGACGCGCATCAGTTCCTCGGCCGTCTGCTCGCGTTCGTTCCAAGGCTTCAAGTTGATCATCCCCATGCCAAAACTGGCTCCTTCCGTTTCCGTCATCAAGCTGTAGCCTGCCAATGTGGAAACCGTTTCCACTTCTTCCAACGGCAACAGAGCGGCCTGCACTTTGCTCAAAGCAGCTTCCGAACGTTCGAGAGTCGCTCCGGGAGGCGCATCGACATTCACATAGATCATTCCCTGGTCTTCATTAGGGATAAAACCCGAAGGCAACACAAACGTCATACCCCATGTTGCCAGACAGAAAATAATCAACGACGCATAGGTCAGGAAACGCCTGTTCAGGAACAAACGCAGATTGATCTTATAACGGCGTTCCAGATGATCGTAGCGCTTATTGAATCCGTCGAAGAAACGCGCCAACAAACTTTTCTTCACCTTTTTGTCATGCGAGACAGGCTTCAGCATCAAGGCGCAGAGTGCGGGAGACAGCGTCAAGGCATTCACGCCCGAAATGACAATCGCCACTGCCAGCGTCAACGAAAACTGACGGTAGAAAATACCGACCGTACCGGACATAAAGCCTACCGGGACGAACACGGCAGACATCACCAGGGTAATGGCAATAATCGCCCCGCCGATTTCACGAATGGCGGCTTCGGTGGCTTTTGCCGGTGGAAGTTTTTCGTTGTGCATCTTCACATGTACCGCCTCCACCACGACAATGGCATTATCGACCACGATACCGATTGCCAGCACCAGTGCGAACAGTGTCAGCATATTGATGGAGAAACCCAACATCTGCATAAAAAAGAAAGTCCCGACAAGCGAAACAGGAACGGCTATCGCCGGAATCAACGTCGAACGGAAATCCTGCAGGAACAAATATACCACGATAAACACCAGCAAAAAGGCTTCCAACAACGTCCGGAGCACAACCGAAATCGAAGCATCCAGAAATCGCGAAACATCGTACGATATATTATAATCCATTCCGGGGGCAAAACTGCTTTCCTTGATTTCCTCCATCTTGGCTTTGATATTCTGAATCACCTCACGGGCATTCGAACCCGGACGCTGCTTGATCATGATAGAGGCGGAAGGCTTGCCGTCGGTCATGGAAATCATATTATAGTCTTCCGAATCGAACTCAATCGTCGCCACATCCTTCAACCGGAGAACCGAACCGTCCGGCAAAGCCTTCAACACGATCTCGCCATATTCTTCGGGAGTGCTGAATTTCCCGCTATATTGCAATACATATTGCAACTGCTGCGGAATCTTATCCGAACTGATACCTGTCTTCCCAGGAGCAGCTTCGATATTTTGCGAACGGATAGCGGCAGTCACCTCCTGCGGTGACATATTATAGGCTGCCAGCCGGTTGGGGTTCAGCCACACGCGCATCGCATAATCGCGGCTTCCCATGATCTCGACAAAACCGACACCGTCGATTCGCTTCAGCTCACGCAGGATATTGATATCGGCAAAATTGTACACAAACTTCTCGGTATGCGAACTGTCCGTGCTCATGATGTTCAGATACATCAACATACTGTTTACTTCTTTCTCGGTAATCACACCGGCACGGATCACTTCTTCGGGAAGTTCATCGAGGACTGTCGTCACACGGTTCTGCACATTCACGGAGGCGACATCCGGATCGGTTCCTACCTTAAAATAGATCGTCGTCAGCGACATACCGTCATTCGTACAAACGGTCGTCATATAGGTCATTCCGGGCACACCATTGATAGCACGTTCCAAGGGAGTCGCCACAGTTTTAGCCATCACATCGGCATTGGCTCCCGTATAACGGGCCGTCACCGTAACGGAAGGCGGAACAATATCGGGAAACTGGGTAATCGGCAAAGAGGTAATAGCCAGCAAACCCAGAAAAACAATCACAACAGAAATGACACCGGACAGAATCGGGCGTCTGATGAATATTTCAAACATACGGCTTACTTATTATTTTCGACTTCATCAGACAATTCCAATTGTTTACGGACCGTTTCGGCATCCACAATCTCAGGCGTAATAACCATCCCGTCACTCACTTGCTGGACTCCTTCATAAACGATCAGCGTATTGTCAGGCAGGTCTTTCGTTACATAATAGGCACCGTGACGAGAGAGTGGTTCGAAACTGCGGACACTCACTTTGCCTTCTTCATCAACAGTATACACGTAAGTAAAATCCTGAATCTCGAATGTCGAACGTTGCGGGACCAGTATCACGTCTTCCATTTCTGTCAGCATACGGATTTTACCCGAAACACCATGTCGCAACAGGCGGTCCGGATTGGCAAAACGCGCACGAAAAGCAATGGAACCCGTACCACGTTCAAAATCACCTTCTACGGTTTCGACCGTTCCTTTGTACGGATAGGTTGTCTGATCCGACAGGATCAATTCCAAGTTATTATACTCCGGTTGCTCCACTCCGCTCAACTGCGTACGTTTATATTCAAGATATTCTTTCTCGTTGATCTTGAAATAGGCAAACATTTCCGAAACATCCGTCAGGGAGGTCAACAAGCTGGACGGCGTGACCAAGCTACCGACCTTAAACGGTATACGGTCCACATACCCTTCAAAAGGAGACGTGATGGTCGTATATGAATAATTCGTTTCCGCACGAAGCAAACGCGATTTGGCCTGCTGTACCCGCAAACGGGCGACATCGGCTTCCGCCAATGCCTGTTCCAAGCGGATCGGCGAAATGATGTCCTTTTCCACCAAGCGCTTTACACGGTCCGCTTCGACTTCCGCCATTTTCAACTCGGCCTGCACTTGCTTATAATTGGCCTGCGCCTCTTTGACCTCTTCATACAGTTCGGCAGAGGAAAGCTTGAACAAGACCTGTCCCTTCTTCACGTGCTCTCCTTCGTCAACCAAGACATCTTCAACGAACCCTTCCACTTTCGGTTTAACCTCCACAAACTGGACAGCCTGAACATCAGCCACATACGATTGGGCCACTTCGATACTCGTAGCTACCAGCTTCACCACCAGCGTATTGTTTTTACTTCCGGATTTTTTTTCATGACTCCGGTTACAAGAGGTAAAAAAGCTGGCTATTAAAAACAAAAAAGGTAAATAGTTAAAAAATAATCTTCTCGTCATAAATCGTTTCTGATTAGTTTATTTTTAGGTTATAATTATAAACATGATAAAGCGTGCAATATCAGGGATACGACAAAGCCTTCCGCATACCGGCACAACATACCCATACACGCTCTGAAAAATAAAAAGAATCGGATAAGACCTAAATCAGATAGGAACAAAACCAGACAAAACTCTGGGTTTTATGAAGTTGATAAAATATAGGTAAGAATGCACATTGCTGCAATTCAAGAGAATGAATCAGCTCATGCACATTTATTATAGTCAGCCAGTCGGCTATAAAGTCTGCAACAAACTGTTGGATTTGAATCTGTTCCTGCCGGACAGTACGCAACGAGGCATTATCGTCAAAATCAAGTACATCATGCACTCCATTCTCTACCACCTCGATGGAAGAACTTGGGAAACCTTCCAGAAAGAAATCGCTGCCAACTGAATAAAACGGCATAAAGACCAACATGATCATCAAAATCACACGCTGGTAAAACTTTATCTTTTTATCCACGGTAGTTACTAACATTCCTTCCCTAAAAAACTTTTTGCAAAGATAAAGAATCCATATCTTATTTCAAAATACCGTTAATTAATCCCATAAAGAAAAAGTCCCGACGATAATAAATCATCAGGACTTTGCGGAGAAAGCGGGATTCGAACCCGCGAAACCCTTTAGGGGTTTACACGCTTTCCAGGCGTGCCTCTTCAACCACTCGAGCATCTCTCCTTTTCGGTTGATTATGTATATCAAGAAGCAACCTGCCTCCATAAAACGTAAAAAGCAGCTTTTGCTGCTTTCAGCGGAGAAAGAGGGATTCGAACCCCCGGAACCTCTCAGTTCAACGGTTTTCAAGACCGCCGCAATCGACCACTCTGCCATCTCTCCTTGTCTCTAAGACGGGTGCAAAAGTAGATGGTTTATTTGAATTATGCAAGTTTTTCATTTCATTTCTTTTTATTTTTTTCGTATTTCATTCCTCCATTTCTGATTCTCAGACACATAAAAAAATCCGATTCCTACTACTATGCACAGGAACCGGATATAAATTATATATAGAGAAATTAAAACACTCTTTTTAGAAAACAAGCATCTGCCTATTTCGTTTGCAGACAGCTTGAATGCAAGACCATATGAGCCTTCTCCTGCTCAGTCCTGATTGACCCGGCAGCCAGAATAATAGTTATGATCAAACCGATACAAGCCACTATAGCAATCACTTCCGTACTTTTGCGGGAAAGATACTCCCCTATGTTCTTTTCCATGCGTATTACTTTTTTAATGAATAATCTGCTGACCTGAAATGTGTGATTCAAAATTAAGAAGAAAAGGAAAGCTAAAGGAGACGGTGAATAAATAAGTGGACAGACAAAACACTCAAACATCTATTTAACAACAAGATACAAATCTTTTATATTACTAAAAAAGTGGATCAAATATAAAAGGATTAATGAATTTCCCGGACTAAATTCTCGAAATCATCTCTGGAAACGCATGCCTTGTTCTTTACTTTTGCCCGATAATTATAGATGGTATTCACCGAATAGCGAAGGAATTCGGCTATCTGAGAACTGTCGTTTATCCCCAAACGGATCAACGCAAAAATACGAAGTTCCGTATTCAGCAACTCGTCCCTTTTCAGTACCACCTGCTCATCTTCAAGCAAAAGTGAATTAAATTGTGTCACAAAATTCGGGAACAGATGGAGAAATGCAGTATCAAAATTCTTATAAAGTGCATTCAGCTCCGCCTCCAAACCCTTTGACGATCGGGTAACTTTAACCAGTTCCCCGATCTGTCCGGAAGAAACCATTTTATAAACCATACGGCGATAACCGTCGAGTTTATCGATATAAGAAGAACACAGACTCATGAAACGCCCGATATATTCCTCCTTGATCCGGTTGGATTCAGACAGTTCGAGGTTGGCGGACTGCAAACGATCGTTCATCTGATACAATTCGCCGTTCAGCACCTTCAACTGCTCGTTTGTCTCCTGCAAATGATTGCGGGCCTCCGCCAGTCGCTTCATCTGCCGATATATATAGACGATGGCAGAGATCAATAACAAGGTAAGTACACTGATCAGCGTCAGATATGTGACCAGTATCCGGTTCTTCCCTTCTATCGTAGCCTGGTAGTTCTTATCGATCAACGAAAGGATATCCGCACTCTGCCAACTTCTTGAGCGGGCACGAAACCGGTTCGTCTCATCCCAAGAAAAACGGATATAATGATAAGCACGCTCGATATCGCCATCTTTAAGCAATAAATCAGCCAACATCCACAAGGAAGCATGATCTGTGATAGCCGACTGAATATCTGACAAGGAAGAAAGGGCCAAATAATACTTTTCTTTTTCCCGATCTTTTTTCTGGCGGTAGATCATCGCACGCTGATAAGAAGTAAGTGCATATTCAGGAGTTCCGAACGGAATTTTTGCCAAACGTGTATCATTGATCCGAAGGGCTTCATCAGTACATCCGTCAGCCCTCAAAGCCAGTTCCTGCAACTCAACCCGCTTGCCGGCATCTTCCGGCAACATCATCGCTAAAGAATCCCGATAGACGAAAGATTTATCTTCATAGCGGCGTATACTTTGCGGATCACGGGAATTACCGGAGATCTCCCTGTATACCTGTTCTTTACAGGCGTAATAATCACGGGTAAGAGAAGCTGGCAAATCTTCACGGCGGACTTCCTCCAATACATCGATCGCTTCTTGGTACATGCCAGTTGCAGCATGCAGGGAGGCTAACAGCAATTTACTTTTGTACTCCCGCTCCTGATCACGCAAATTACGGGCGATCCTGATATTTTTGGTCAGATAGAGGACAGCCGAATCGCACATATAAGATTTATATTCCCGATAAATGCTATCGTTGAGCTGATAAGCGGCAATAGAGTTCGGAGCTGTCTTGGTTGCTTTTCCTTTCAATTCACGGATCCGGGCTTCTCTCCTGTCTTTATAAATCTCATGCTGGAGAATCGTTTGATCCAAATTGACTAATAAAGAGTCGAGGTTACTTTCCGCAAAAACCATATTTGCAGTAAAAAACAAAAACAGAATTATCCTGTACCTCTTTCCCATTTCGACTCCAGCTTATTTCCGGCAGACAAATGTAAAACAAAAAAGCTTTCCTCCGGACGAATAGCCGGGGAAAAGCTCTTAAATACATAAAAACAATCTGATATCATGTGGCAACATGCACTTGTTTCTGCTTCTTCTTCGCCAGGAAATTATGCGCCATCATCGGGAAAAGCTCCAGAAGCAAGACATCTTTTTCGTTCTCAGCCAATTGGACACCAACTTCTTCTATTACGGGATTCTCCTGCATTTCATAATCGGAAGGATCATAGGGGACCTCATCCCGCGAACCCGTAATCTTCAAACGAAATTCCGGGTCAATCGGAACCGGCGTCTTTCCATACTCTCCTTTTACCAGAGCGACGAATTGGTTGGACGGATTACTGTACATCGGACGTCCTTTCAGTTGATCCAACGCGCACGATACTGCTTGAGCCCCGATGATCTGGCTTGTCGGCGTTACCAAAGGCGGCAAACCTGCATCCATACGCACCTGGGGGATCAACGACATTGCTTTTTCCAACAAGTCCAACTGTCCTAATTGCTTCAACTGAGCTACCATATTCGTATACATTCCTCCCGGTATCTGTGCCTTCTTCACCAGTTCATTCGGTTCAGGGAAACCAAAATATTCTTCTATGGCACGGCAGAAGATAAGCAAATCTTCCTCTTTGTCTTTCCGGGCTGCGTCGATCGCATCGTTAAAAAAACGGTCGATCTCAGTCGGTATTCTGTCTGTCAAAGGGTTAAATGGCTTAGGTAGTTGTTTTGCCATATCGAAAACAGACAACTCTTTGCGGATATCCAACAGATGAGCATTGATTTTCGCGATCGCCTCCATATTGATATCCAGCTCGATCCCCATTTTCTTACAGAACACGTACACCAGTTCGATTGCCGGAGCAGCCGTTCCACCAGCGAAATACCAGATATTGGTATCGACAACATCCACCCCGTTGACAATAGCGGCCAAAACCGAAGCCAGACCATATCCTGGCGTACAATGAGTATGAAAATCTACCGGAACTTTGAGATGTTTTTTGAACAAACGTACTATTTCAGCGCTTCTTCCCGGTGGAATCAGGCCACTCATATCCTTAATCGTGATCATATCGGCTCCCAAAGCCTCCATTTGAAGCGCTTTATCCAAGAAGTATTCATTTGTAAAAACAGGCTTATGCAACGGATGCCCGTGTAAAGCTGCGACAATTCTTTCAACAGCCGAGTGATACGGATCAATCGTGTAACAGACGGCACAATCAGCCATTCCTCCGAAGCGTTTTACATATTTGACTGTCGATTTTATATTCTCCACATCATTCAGCGCATCAAATATGCGCATGATATCCAATCCGGATTCTATAGAATTGCGACAGAAGCCTTTAATAATCTTATCGGGATAAGGATTGTAACCAAACAAGTTACGTCCGCGTGAAAGGGCCGTCAACTTAGAGGTATTCCCTACCGAAGCTTTTATTTTCTCCAACCGCTCCCAGGGATCTTCTCCCAAATATCGCATGATAGAATCGGGCACGGCACCACCCCATATTTCCATCGCATAAAAACCGGCTTCCCTATAAAAAGGAAGCACTTTGTCTATCTGTTTTTGTGACATTCGCGTTGCAAAAGCAGATTGCTGACCATCCCGGAGAGTCAGATCCCGAATCAAAAGTTTTCGTATCATACCTAATAATTTGTTTAGACCGTTTTAGACTTAAATCTATCTTTATAACAAAAATTAAACTGTTTTGATTGGAATTACCAGGTTAAGAATAGCAAATGTTTATGAAAACGACCTTACCGACTTATCTTTTTAACATTCTCTTTCCAATAAAGAAGGAAGCGATCATGCCATGGGAGGATACACAAGGTAATCCACTGGATTATAATCAGAAACAGTGCATAAAATCTCCTCAAACAAGGCAGATAAACAGCTCCACATCCCCGTTCCGGTTTCACGAAGATCCGGGTCTCCACCTCCTCCACACCCGGATCTCCCATGCCCTTCCACCCGGGTCTGAAGAAACTTTTCAAGTTGTTTTTAGATAAAAAGTAGCTTGTCTTCATGAAAAAACGAGCCTCTTTAATCTATTTTGTATCAGCTTCAGAACATATCCTTCATTTGATAAAACATTGATATATAATGCCTTATTACTTTTTACCCATGATAGTTATGATAGATGAATGATAGTTAAAAACCAAGAACTATCATAGAATAACATACTGTTTTACAAGCACATAAACTCAATTATGATAGTATGATAGTTGTTTTGCTAAAGACTTTATATAGAAATGCCCGTGCTAAAGACAAGGACTGATTGCCTCTATTTGGAATAATAAAATAAAAACTATCTTTGAGGATTCATTACAATAAAATCAAAAGACAAATGGCAATCTCAAGTATACCATCTGACATATTCCGAAAAGCAGAAGAGACAGATATCGAACGAATCTGGCAAATCATCGGACAAGCAAAAGCCCAAATGCAACGCCTTGGAAGTCAACAATGGGACGAGAACTACCCTGCAATCGAACATATCCGTCAAGACATACAAGACGGAAACGGATACGTCATTTGCCGGGAAGACCGGGTTGTTGCATACGGAGTCATTTCATTCGATGGTGAACCTGTCTATAAAGATATAGAAGGCAAATGGTCGAACGATCTGCCTTATGTCATCGTCCACCGCCTGGCCATTGCCGACGAGATGAAACGGCAGGGCATGGCAAAACAGTTTATGTTGCAAGCGGAAGAAGTAAGCCGAAAGAAAGGTGTCTACAATTTCCGCGTAGATACGAAATATGACAATGCTTATATGCTTCGCCTGATCGACACGTTGGGATTCAAATACTGTGGCGAAGTGTATTACCGGAACAACAGTGCAAGGAAAGCTTTCGAAAAGACAATCCGCCCTTACTCCCACCCGATAGGCATTTCCGATTATACGATTCGGGAAGCAACTTTTGAAGATGCAACCCTGATTTTCGAAGCGATTGATAAAAACCGGGAAGATCTGCGCATCTGGCTGCCTTTTGTCGACGGGCTCAAGAGTGTTGCAGATGAACAAGGATTCCTGCAATCCGTATTGGCTGTCCCTTACGAACAGCGCGATCCGGTCTACATTTTGGAACAAGGAGAAGCTATTTGCGGGCTGGCCGGGTTCCACTTCTCCGATGCCCCTAACCGGCGAACGGAAATAGGCTACTGGCTGCTTCCCGCCTATCGGGGAAAAGGGATCGTCACGAATACCGTCCGTTATCTCTGCCAATGGGCCGTGCGCGAACGGAACATGAACCGCATCCAAATCCGGTGCGCCGTCGGCAACATTCCGAGCAACGCTGTCCCGAAGCGATTGGGATTCACACTGGAAGGTACGGAACGGGAAGGCGAATTGCTGACTTCCGGTGAATACGTGAATGTTAATGTATATAGTATATTAAAGAAGGAAATAGAACAATGGAACAGGAAATCCAATTAAACGAGCACAACAAACAGGAATATCCTCCTATGCATACGGCTGAACATATATTGAACCAGACAATGGTTCGCATGTTCGGTTGTCCCCGTTCAAAGAATGCGCACATAGAACGGAAAAAGAGCAAATGCGACTACGAATTGCAGGAAGAACCGACCGCCGAAATGATGGAAGAAGTAGAACGTCGGATAAATGAGGTGATCGACCGGCATCTGCCGGTTACAATCGAATTTGTGCCGAAAGCGGAAGCCGGAAAGATCGTCGATCTCAGCAAGTTGCCGGAAGACGCAAGCGAGACATTGCGCATTGTCCGCATCGGAGACTATGACACTTGCGCGTGTATCGGAGCACATGTCAATAACACGTCAGAAATCGGACATTTCAAAATGCTCACATACGATTACACCGACGGACGGCTACGCCTGCGTTTCAAATTAACAGAACGATAAATAATGAGAATATGCCAATTCGTAAAATGTGCCGATCAACAGGAGTTTCCTATTCATCGGCACATTTTACGAATTGGCATATTATTTACCTTGACCGTACTTCTTTCCTCATAAAAGAGACATACGACAAAGCAAAACATACAACTGTCGCAGCAATCAATCCGGTCAGTTGCGGCCAAACGACCAAAAGGCTCTGGCCAAAAGGCAACGGGCTTGGAATCGCGCCATGCACCTGCTCCATCGTCAGCGGCCCCAAACTCCTCACGGAAGGCATCAGCAATGTCATCGTCGCTTCATTAAACAACTCACTCGGTGCAAAACGCAGCAAATTCAACATAAACCGCTGGTAAGCGATCACCTGATAGTCAGAAGCCCAAGCCGAAGGACTCAATGCCTTTCCGACAAGGTTGATAATCATATTATAGAACACGCTGAAAAACAACCAGATCGCCACACAAGCCAATGCCGAAGTCGCCGCTTGTTTAAAACGGATTGAAAAGAATATCGACAAGTTCAACCAGAATGCCACATAAAAGAGGCTTACGAACAGAAAGAAGACGACACGCATAAACTCTTCAGCCGTTGGCGGGATTCCGATCGCAATCAGTCCGAATCCCATAACCAAGAATCCCAACATGAACAGCATGATGCCAATTACAGCCAGAGCCGCCACAAACTTCGCATTAATCAGATAATCCCGGTGAATCGGCTGAGACAATATACGGCTCAACGTCCCTTTATTTTGTTCCGAATTAATGGCATCGAACCCTAATGAAATTCCTAACAATGGCCCTAAAAAACTGATAAACACAGCAAAAGAAGGCAACGTCCCGTCCGAAACCGTAAACAGTTTCAGAAAAAGAAACGCTCCATCAGGATCATTCGGCTTTATCGCTTCACGGATATTTGTCAGAGCCGTATACAACGAACCCATACATGTCAGTGCAATGATAGCGATCAGGATAATAAAACGCCAGCTTCTCACATAATCGGAGATTTCTTTATTGACAATAACCCAAAAAGGATGATTCGTATTACTCATGGCCGCGTCCTCCCCCGAAATATTGATTATAGATATGGTCAAGCCCATGCTCAGTCTTATGCAAATCTGTCAGTTCGACCTCCGCCAGCAACTTTCCCCCTCCAAACAATCCTACCCGGTCGCAAACTTGTTGGACCTGGTTCAGATGATGGGAAGAAAACAGGACGGTCAATCCCTCTTCCCGGCTCAACTGCCGGATCAGATCCATAAATTCCTGCACACCGGCCGGATCTATCCCGGAAGTCGGTTCATCCAGAATAATTACTTCAGGGCTTTTTATCAGCACATCGGCCAATCCAAGGCGTTGACGCATCCCTTTGGAATATTTACCGGCCTTTTTATCCGCTTCCTTCACCAATCCTATCCGATCAAGCAACCGCTCTGCTTTCGCACGCGCTTCTTTCCTCCGGATACCATTAAGGGCGGCTGTATAAACAAGGTTCTCGATTCCTGTCATATCCTCATAGAAACCCACATCCTCCGGCAGATATCCTACTTTGCGCTTCACTTCTATCGGATGAGTGGTGGAGTCGATATCACATACCTTTACGGAACCAGTTGTCGGTTCGGTCAGGCCCAGCATCATCAGTATGGTCGTCGATTTCCCTGCCCCGTTCGGCCCCAGCAACCCGAATATCTCACCTTTGCGAATCTGCAAGTTCAAGTCGTTCACGGCAGTAAAGTCTCCATACTTTTTCGTCAAACCGGTAAGTTCGATCACATACTGGCACATGACTTACCTCCTTCCATATTTACGGAACAGATAATACACACCGCCCAACACGAGCATAATAATCAAAATCCCCAACCAACCGTAAACCATGGGAGTATGAACGGATATGCGGAACTCCGCAGTCGTATTGACTTCAGGCGTCTTGGCCGTCATCTTCGTCACATAATCGCCCGGAAGGGCCTTTCCGGATGCTTTTATCGTCGCAGTAACATTCGTCGTGCCACCGGCCGTCAGTTTCTCTATTTTAGAAGGTTCAAAGGTAACTTCCCAGTCAACCGGCTTAGAGGCTGTCAACTGGACATCTTTCAGTTCGGCAGACCCATTGTTGCGTACGAGCAGATCAATACGTTTCATATCTCCTGCCGTAATCTCCGCGCTCAACAATCCCCTCGGAGTCGTCAGCTCGATATCATAGGAACCAGTGACAACCACCTCCAACTCGATATCGGCAGAGGTCGAACTAGTTGTCGCACGGACCGGAATCTTATAAGTGCCCGCCTGCACATTAGCCGCCGGATTAATATCGATACTGATATTTTCCGTCGCATTGGCTTCCACTTGTGCAGAAGTGGCTTGCTTGCCCGCTACCCGGAAAGTGACATTCCATCCTCTCGGAACGTCTGCCATCAATGCATATAGCTGCTGGTCTGCTGTCTGATTTTTCAACGTCGTGTTAAAATTGAAGGTTGATTTCGAATTGCCTTGCATATTGGGTTGCTTTGTCACAAATTCAGTTTGATAAGTTCCCTGTTCGGAGACAGTCACAGTCAACGGCAATTCCGCCACGCCAGGGGCAGTCAGCGTAAAATGGTACGTTCCTTTATTTACTTTAAACGGGACATCCACCTTGAAAGAGAAATTCTTCTTTTCACCCGGCAGAACGGATATCTGATCGACTGTCCAACCTCCGGCTTTCATCTCATACTTCCAACCTCGCGGCATTCCTAAGACGGAAATAGAGGCATTCTTCACTTCGCCACAATTATTAATGACGTCAACACTGTAATTGATAGACTCTCCCGGCGGAACCGCAATCTTAGTGTAGGGAGTATACAACATCACACATTCATCAGCGCCATATGCGCGTGTACTCATCGGAAATAATACAAGTACGAGTACAAGTAATAGATTAAGATGATTCGTTCGCATTACTATAAAAAATTTTAGTACAAAATTGTTTATCAATAGCTGGCGACAAATATAGAAGTCTTCTTTATTACTGTCTATTAAAAGTATTAAAAAAAAATTACGCCCCTGCTCCCCACTTCCCCATATGTTTTGACCGAAGCGTAAGGAAGTTTTACATTCAAGCCAATAATTATAGAATATGAAACAACGAAATAAAATATTTTTATGTAAGTTTGCGTCCGCTAAGCGTGATATTTTAATATAGAACTTAAATATAAGAGTTATGCAATCAATTGACAATTTCAATTTTGCCGGCAAAAAGGCATTTGTAAGAGTTGACTTCAACGTTCCTCTGGACGAAAACTTCAACATCACAGACGACACTCGCATCCGTGCCGCCCTTCCTACTTTGAAAAAGATTTTGGCAGACGGCGGCAGTGTAATTATCGGTTCTCACCTAGGACGTCCGAAAGGCGTTACTGACAAATATTCACTGAAACACATCCTGAAACACGTTTCCGAACTGTTGGGTGTTGATGTTCAGTTTGCTAACGATTGTATCGGCGAAGAAGCCGGCGCCAAGGCTGCCGCCCTGCAACCAGGCGAAGCATTGTTGCTTGAAAACCTTCGTTTCTATGCAGAAGAAGAAGGCAAGCCGAGAGGTTTGGCTGAAGATGCTACAGACGAAGAAAAGAAAGCAGCCAAGAAAGCCGTTAAGGAAAGCCAGAAAGAATTTACAAAGAGATTGGCATCTTATGCCGACTGCTATGTAAATGACGCATTCGGTACAGCTCATCGCGCTCACGCTTCTACGGCATTGATCGCCGATTACTTCGACACTGACCACAAGATGTTCGGCTACCTGATGGAAAAAGAAGTAAAAGCTGTTGAAAAGGTATTGAACGACATCACTCGTCCGTTTACTGCAATCATGGGTGGTTCCAAAGTTTCTTCCAAGATCGAAATCATCGAGAACCTGTTAAACAAGGTAGACAACCTGATCATCACCGGCGGTATGACTTACACTTTCACGAAGGCTATGGGTGGCAAGATCGGTAAATCAATCTGCGAAGATGATAAGCTGGACCTGGCGCTCGATCTTATGAAGAAAGCAAAAGAAAAAGGTGTAAACTTGGTATTGGCCATCGACGCTAAGATCGCTGACGATTTCAGCAACGATGCCAAGACTGCTTATGCTGACGTAAACGAAATTCCCGACGGATGGGAAGGCCTTGATATCGGTCCGAAGACAATCGCTCTTTATGCCGAGGTTATCAAGAACTCCAAGACGATCCTGTGGAACGGTCCTACCGGCGTATTCGAATTCGAAAACTTTACAGACGGTTCCCGCGCAGTTGGCGAAGCTATCGTTGAAGCAACCAAGAACGGTGCATTCTCATTAGTTGGTGGCGGCGACTCTGTAGCTTGTGTCAACAAGTTCGGCCTGGCAAGCGGCGTTTCTTACGTTTCTACAGGTGGTGGCGCTCTGCTGGAAGCCATCGAAGGCAAAGTTCTTCCGGGCATCGCTGCCGTTAAGGGCGAAGCATACAAATAAGAATAATCCTTATCCATAAATAAAAGGCTACTTCTCACGGAGTGGCCTTTTTTATTGCTTTTTATCAAAACGACGTATTGAATTGCATGAATTGTCAATTGTCAATTATCAATTGTCAATCCAATTTTGTACCTTTGCGCGTCATATTTTGGAATTAATAGAAAAACATATAGAATTATAAGGAAATGGCAAAAGAGCTGAAAGAACTGACTCCGAGAAGTGTGAACTACTCGCAGTGGTACCAGGATCTGGTAATCAAAGCGGATCTGGCAGAGAATTCTGCAGTACGCGGCTGTATGGTGATCAAGCCTTACGGATATGCAATTTGGGAAAAGATGCAACGTATCCTCGACGATATGTTCAAGGAAACAGGCCACGTAAACGCTTACTTCCCCTTGCTGATCCCGAAATCATTCCTGAGCAAGGAAGCCGAACATGTAGAAGGCTTCGCCAAAGAATGTGCCGTTGTAACACATTATCGTCTGAAAACAAATCATGACGGTACAGGTGTCGTGGTCGACCCGGCCGCCAAGCTGGAAGAAGAACTGATTATCCGTCCGACATCCGAGACAATTATCTGGAACACCTATCGTAATTGGATCCAGTCTTACCGCGACCTGCCTATTCTTTGCAACCAATGGGCAAACGTGATGCGTTGGGAAATGCGTACCCGCCTCTTCCTCCGTACCGCAGAATTCCTGTGGCAGGAAGGACATACTGCTCACGCGACACGCGAAGAAGCCGAAATCGAAGCAAAGAAGATGCAGGGAGTCTATGCCGACTTTGCCGAAAACTATATGGCGATGCCGGTCATCAAAGGTGTCAAATCTGCAAGCGAACGTTTCGCAGGTGCATTGGACACCTACACGATCGAAGCGATGATGCAGGACGGAAAAGCGCTGCAAGCTGGAACTTCCCACTTCTTGGGACAGAATTTCGGCAAGGCGTTCGACGTTACCTTTATCGACAAGAACGGAAAGAGCGACTACGCCTGGGCGACTTCATGGGGGGTTTCAACCCGTCTGATCGGCGCCCTGATCATGTCCCACTCCGACGACAACGGTCTGGTATTGCCGCCTCACCTCGCTCCTATCCAGGTGGTAATCATCCCGATCTACCGCAGCACAGAGCAGTTGGCGCAGATCAGCGAAAAGGTAAACGGCATCGTTGCCAAGCTGAAAGCGTTGGGTATCTCCGTAAAATTCGACGACGCCGACAACAAGAAGCCAGGATGGAAGTTCGCCGAATACGAACTGAAAGGCGTTCCCGTACGTTTAGCTATGGGAGGACGCGATTTGGAGAACAACACGATAGAAGTGATGCGTCGCGATACACTGGAAAAAGAAACTGTGACTTGCGACAACATCGAAACATACGTTCAGAACCTGCTGGAAGAAATCCAAAAGAACATCTTCCAGAAAGCACTCGATCATCGTACGGAAAAAACAATTACAGTCGATACCTACGAAGAGTTCAAGGAAAAGATCGAAGAAGGTTACTTCATCATGGCTCATTGGGACGGAACTCCCGAAACGGAAGAGCAGGTGAAGAACGAAACGAAAGCCACGATCCGCTGTATTCCGCTGGAAGGCGACAAGACTCCGGGCAAATGCATGGTGACCGGCAGACCTTCCGCACAGCGCGTATTGTTCGCACGAGCTTACTAAACCGTCCGTACATACAAAAGAAAATAAAGTTCCATAAGCACGAAACTCTTGTTCCATGCTTATGGAATTTTTGTTTCCTACCAATGAAATTTTTATTTACCTTTGGGGAAACTAATTGGAGACCTGTTATGGATTTAATTCTTCCTACCAATCAAAATACTTCAGCCCCCGTTACCCTTGACACGAAAGTGCTGGTCGTAATCGGGGCTAACGGAGCCGGTAAAAGCTCCTTCGGCAGAAACTTACACCAACGCTACGCCGGGCAAAGCGTATGGATATCCGGAATGCATTCCCTCTTCCTTAGCAGCGAAGAGAACAAGGCTCCTGTCAACGGCAACGAGCTAACACGGCTTCAGTCCATGATTGCGGAGCGACTTTTCATACCACGTATGTCAGAATATGAAAAGTTGATCCTGCACCTGCAAACAGAAGAATTTGAAGCTGCCGTCCAGTATAAGGAAGAAAGCAAGCTGACACCCGATCTATTACCGCCGGTCACCAAGATAGATCGTATCCAGACGATTTGGGAGAAGATGTTCCCGCATAACCGCCTGGTACGCAAATCGGGTTTTATTGAACTGGCCTCCACCAGCATCGACGGAGACTCTTATACGGCCGGCCGGATGAGCGACGGCGAAAAGCTGGTATTCTATCTGATAGGAGCCGTACTCTGTGCTCCTGAAAATGCATTATTAATCATTGAAGAGCCGGAAGTCCTGCTCCACGACTCCATCAAAAATCCTTTGTGGGACGAGGTAGAAGCCATGCGCCCGGACTGCACATACGTGTATCTGACGCACGACATCGACTTCGCCGCCTCCCGCGACAACAGCAAGCGCCTCTGGATACGTTCTTACAATGGAGACGCCCGGATATGGGACTACGAACTGATCGAAAACAATGACAGCTTCCCGGAAGAGGTCTATATGGAGATCTTAGGCAGCCGCAAACCAATCTTATTCATCGAAGGGACCGACTCCAACAGCATAGACAGCCGCCTCTACCCGCTTATCTTTCCCGACTACAAGGTAAAACCGATGGGAGGTTGCCAGAAAGTAATCGAAACAACAAAGGCATTCGCCCAGTTGAAAGATTTCCATACGCTGGATTCCAAAGGGATCGTTGACCGTGACCGTCGCACGGAAGGAGAAATAGCTTACCTGCGCGAACAGCATATCTATGTTCCTAACGTTGCCGAAGTGGAAAACCTGCTGATGCTGGAGCCTGTTATCAAGACCGTTGCCGCCCGTCTGATGAAAGATCCGGAACAGGTCTTCAGCCAGGTCAAAGAAAACGTCATCAAGCTTTTCCTAAAAGATCTCGAAAGCCAGGTTTTGCTTCATGCCCGCCATCGCGTACAGAAAAAGCTGGAAACGGCTCTGAACCGGAAGATGAGTACGGTGGATGAACTGACCGAACATGTGGAAAGCATCCACAACACCGTACATGTAGACGAAATATATGCGGGAATCAAGGAGAAATTCATTCGGTTTGCCGAAACCGGAGATTACAAAAACATCCTTCGCGTTTACAATCAGAAAGGGATGTTGCCTCAGTCCCAACTCTGCAAATATTGTGGTATCAGCAATAAGGAGAGTTATTTAAACCTCGTCCTTTCCATTCTGAAAGAGAATAAAGAAGATGCGATTGTCATCCGGACTTCCATCAAAGAATGTTTAGGGACATAAAAAAGTTTCCCGAAATGAACAAAAAGTCCGTAAAAAGTCGTTCTTTTGTAACTTAGAAAAATATATGCAACGGGGCGGAAGCTCCTTACCGATTTAAACTATGCGCACACCTACTCTTCAATATCTTTATCTGCAAAAGCCGATAACGATGGTTATTGTCATTTGCATAATCTCAGTCCTTCCCTGGATCGGGCTGGGAGATTTTTCGACTAAGGGAGAACCTCGCGAAGCGGCGGTTGCCGTTTCCATGCTCGAAACCGGCAACTGGGTTTTGCCACAGGTCTATGCGAACGAATTTGCCTACAAACCACCGTTGGCGCATTGGCTGATGGCAGCCGCTTCCCTGCCGCAGGGATATGTTTCAGAGTTCACCTCCCGCCTGCCGTCTGCGTTGGCTTTTATTATACTGATCGGTTTCACACTGGTTTTCTTTGGCAAGCGGTTGCGGTTCCAGCAGGCATTCATCGCCACGCTATTGCTCATCACCTGTATCGAGATACACCGGGCTGCTATGACCACGCGTGTGGACATGCTGCTGACAACCTTTATCGTGATCGGGCTTTATCAGCTATACAGGTGGGAAGACAAACTGGAGTTAAAAGGGGTGCCGATCGCTATTCCGGCCTTATTGGGATGTGCCGTACTGACAAAAGGACCTGTAGGTATTATTCTGCCGCTATTTGTTTTCGGTGTCTATTTGCTGATGCTTCGTAAATACTCTTATTTAGTGATATTCAAAGCACTTCTTTATGCTGGTATTTCTTCGATATTCCTGCCTCTATTGTGGTATGTCGCTGCCTGGAAACAGGGAGGCGATACGTTCCTGAATGTAATGTTAGCAGAGAATTTCGGTCGTTTCTTCCACCTCAGCACGCCTGATATCCATTACAATTTAGGGCATGAAAACGGAGTCTGGTATAATTTCATGACACTGGCTGCGGGATTTGTTCCCTGGACGATCTTCTTCTTTTTCTCTTTATTCGGATTAAAACTGCACAAACCAGAAAAGTCGGTGAAAGAGATACTGGCTAGCACTTGGAATAATATTCGATCGATGGAAAAAGAGAAACTGTTCAGCTTAGTTGCATTGGTTTGTATAATTTTCTTCTATTCGATACCATCCAGCAAACGAAGCGTATACTTGATGCCGGCATATCCGTTTATTGCTATTTTCTTGGCTCAATATACATTATACATTACGGAATACCGGACGAAGGTAACCCGAGTATTTGCCGCTTTCATGGCCTCCATTACTGCCGTCGTCGTGATTGCCGTCGCCCTGACAATGGCCGGAGCAATCGATCCTGTCAAGATCGCAAGCCAGTACACAAGCCGTCAATCGACACTGGAAACGGTCGAGTTGGTGTCGAATATGTTCGCGTATCCCTGCGGGCTGACAATTTGTATCCTGATAGTCCTTTTGGCTATTCTGGCGACTGTCTATTATCAGATGTTCAAGAAGATCAACATCAAGATCCTGTATGCGACGATTGCATTGGCCTTTGCCATTAACTTATTGATCGATGGGGTTGTCATGCGCGGTATACGCCAAGGAAGCTCCGCCCGTCCGTTTGCCAAGCAGGTTCAGAAAGAATATCCGTTGGACGACATGAATATGTATGTAATGAATGATCTGAAGACATATGCTAATCTTTACGGGCTGAATTTCTATTTGGGCAACAAGTTCCATAATTTCGGGCAGGAACAGCCGGTAAGCGGCTTCTTTTTCTGTACCGTGAAAGACTTGGAAACTGTACAAAAAAATTATGGAGATAAGTACACATTCAGTCTACTTACCTCCACAAAGAATGTTATTGCCGACGTACGTCAAAGAATCGTACTATGCAGCTTCTTACGAAACGAATAATCAATATTTAAAGACTTTGCCACCGGCAAGCACTTCCTGTCTTGCTTCATCGAATGTAGCTTTTTCTCCTGTCCGAAGAGAAGCCGTACACATGATGTTGGCAATAGAATGATTATAGCCGGCATCTACCGGAGCATTCGGTTGCTTGCGGCTTTTCACGCATTCCATCCAATTACGCATATGCAGGTTTGTCATTGGATCGGCTCCTGTATTGGAACCCGTTTCCACCTTGATAGAAGGTAATTTGAATTCTTCCAACAGGTTCGGTTGCATTCCCATTTCATCTGCGAAACGCTTGGTCAATCCACCTTCCGATGTCACTTTATTCGTGTCCAGATTCAACGTACCGCCATTGGAGAAGTACAATTCTTTTGTTCCGCCTGCCGAGTTATGCATACGGGAAGAATATACGACCTGGAAATTTTCTCCGGCTTTCCCATAATCGAACACCGCCGTCATCGTGTCATAACTGCGGCGTCCGTCATTCCATTGATATATTCCGCCATTGGCAGCAACACTATTCGGGTGGTTGCAACCCGTAAACCAATGTACCGTATCGATCTGATGTGACATCCACTGGCCGGGAATACCGGAAGAATACGGCCAGAACAGGCGGTATTCCAAATATTTACGCGGGTCCCATTCTTCGTACGGACGATTCAGCAGGAAACGTTTCCAGTCAGTATCCTTCTCAAAACATTGTGCAACCAAAGCCGGACGGCGCCAACGTCCGGGCTGGTTAACGTTCCAGCACATTTCCACCATCGTGATCTTGCCAAACTTACCGGAACGGATAAAGTCGTTGGCAGCATGATAGTTTGGGGCCGAGCGACGTTGGGAACCAATCTGCACGATCTTTCCACTTTCCAACACAGCTTTGCGGGCGGCACGAGCATCTTCCATCGTTTCAGCAAAAGGTTTCTCTACATAGGCATCACATCCGGCTTGAACCGCTTCGATGCAGTGCAAGGCGTGCTGGAAGTCGGAAGTGGCAACGATCACGGCATCACACATTTTTGCGTCATACAGTTCTTCGTTGTTACGGAATGCTTTCACTTTCTTTCCATATTTCTCCTGGAAGAAAGCAACACCTTCTTCTCTACGCCGTTTCCAAATGTCGGAAATAGCGACGATTTCAAAGCCTAACTCATCGGCACAGGCCATAAAAGCAGGAATCAAAGAATGGCGGGCACGGTCTGAAAAGCCGACGATACCCACACGAATCTTCTCGTTTGCGCCCATTATGTTAGCAAAACTCTCTGTACTGAATCCCAGTCCGCCAATAGTCAGACCTGCTGCACCTAAGGCACTGTGTTTAAGGAAATCTCTACGTGTTGTCATGGTTCCTATTTTTTAGTTAACTATTTGAGTTCTCTAATCTTGATATTCCGGAAAGAGACTTCGTCCCAGTGATCCTGCAAAAGGATATGACCTTTTTCAGCAGTACCAAAAGGTCCAAATTCGGCATATTCCTTCTTCGCGAATTTGCTTCCCTTCACGACTTCCAAGAATGCATCCGAAGCCCAATCATACTCAACGGTCTTAAAGCCGTTCATCCAATGTTCGACATGTTTGTTAGGGAATACTTTGATAACTCCCTTATTCCACTGTCCGACACCATTGAAGCGTTTGTTTTTCGCAGGGATAATATCGTACAAGCTGGAAACCGTACGGCTACCAGGATAAGTCGTGTACAGTTTGGCATCCGGATGTTGTTTGTCATCCAGAACCTGGTATTCCGGACCGATCACAAAACCTTTATTCTTCTTGCTTTCCTGAATCAGATATTTCATACCGCTATTTGCACCTGCCGTCAACTTGAACTCAAAGCTCAGCTCGAAGGCGCCAAACTCATCGACTGTCAGGATATCACCCCCTCTTTTACCTTCCGGACCGCCATTCTTCATAACAGTCAATTCACCATTTTCGATCTTCCATCCGTTTTCAGGGAATGTTTCCTGTCCGGCACCCCGCCATCCGTTAGAAGTCTTACCGTCAAACAACAGTTTCCAACCAGCCGCTTTTTCTGCTTCTGTCAGCGTATTCGGAATACAGTTCACTTCCGGAGCTAACGGGCCTTGCATGCGCTCTGCCTCTAAATTTTCCGTCTTAATACGGATATTACGCCACCAAATTTCCTTGCCGACATTCTCCGTTTTCCCGAAAATACCATGTACCTGGAAAGCGATAAAGCCTTCCGGTGTCATATCATCTACTACATTCGAAGTGTTCACACCATTCAGCCAGATGCGGATACTGTTGCCGATAGCTTCAATTCGATACTTGTTCCAATCATCTTTCTTATAGGCGGCTCGTCCAGCTTCGTTATTCGTTAAAGGAGCCAGCCAACCGCGTCGCGCTTCATCATAAAGCCCACCACTCCAAGCACGGTCGGACGGGTCAATTTCGCACTGATAGCCATGCACACGTCCATTGTTGTAATCCGGCTTACTTTCGCTTCGAAACTGCACCCCGGAATTCAAGTCTGGATGACATTTCACTTCAAACTCCAGAATAAAATCACCATACGTTTGTTCTGTCGCCATAAAACTGTTCGGTTCTTTATCCACAGTCTGGCCGACCATACATCCATTCTCTACACGATAGGGAGCCTTACCATTCAACTGCTTGAAGCCAGTAAAATCCTTACCATTAAACAATTGCTGCCATCCGTCGTTAGGTAGGCAGGCACCACACAGCAAAGTCAGAGACAAAGCTGCTAATTTCAAATACGCTTTCATTTGCTTTCTGATACTATAATTAGTTAGACAATAATTTCCTTTAGTTAACAAACATGTGTACGTGCACAAAGATATAAGTTTTTGCACTATCATTGCATTAAATCTCAAAAAAGTTAGAATAACTACACTAAAATAGCTCTTTACAAGCCGTCTATTTCCCACTCTCCCTGCTATTATTTTAAAATCAGAGTCGGCGATTATATAATCACTGCAGCCAATTACATAGTCGCTGCCATTGATTTAAGAATAATATGGCAGTAAGGCCATTTTTTATTACGCAATAAAAGAATAAAGTAAATAAGATTTACAAATTTGTTCTCCTGTATCCCAATAAGAAGTATATTTGCAGACAAATGACCTTATTATAAACGAATTGATTTTTATGAAACAACAGTTTATGAAGACTGCCTTTTTTGATTTCGACGGTGTGATTGTAGACACAGAACCTATTTACGATATTTACTGGAATGAAGCAGGAAAACGCTATCAGACGGGAATCCCCAATTTCGCATCCCACATCAAAGGAACGACATTACCTTATATATTGGAGAAGTATTTTTCCGACCGATCTGAAGAATTTAAGGAAAAGGTAATCCGCGAATCAATGGAATTCGAACAGCAGATGCCTTTTCCACCGGTTCCGGGTGCGATGGAGTTTATCCATCTTCTGAAAAGTAAAGATGTAAAAGTCGGTTTGGTCACCAGCTCCGACGATGCCAAGCTAAAACGGGCTTTCCGCCTTTTGAAACTCGACAATCTGTTCGATACGGTCGTGAGTGCCGACCGGATCACAAAAGGGAAACCCGATCCAATGTGTTATTTGCTTGCCGCCTCCGACCTGCATGTATCACCTTCCGACAGTCTGGTATTTGAAGACTCTTTTGCCGGAATACAGGCCGGGACCAATGCGGGTATGCGGGTTATCGGACTTAGCACGACCAATTCCGAAGAGTCTTTAAAAGACAAAGTTTATCAGGTCATACCCGACTTCCAAAACATTACGTTCGAAGAATACAAACAGTGGTAGAACGGACATAAAAATAAAAAGGGGATGTGCCGCCACTCCCCTTCTTATTGTACAAAAATCCGATTACTTAAAAATTATATCCGACACGGACAGCCAACGCTGCGGCATCCAAATCCTTTATAATATTATACTTGGCTTCCAAGCCGACAGAAACCCGATCTGTCGCATACACTTCACCTCCTAAGCCGATATTGGCTCCAAAACGAGTTGCATCCCAAGGACCTGCTTTCCAAAACGAAAGGCTTAAGCCTGCCAACGGATAAAAACCGAACATCTCACTCAATTTAAATACATAATGAGCATTCATATCAATTGCCCATGCACTTAACCCATCATTCTTTACTAAATGAGTAATAGACGGGGTCAAACGAAACGCATCCGTTACACAATAACGATAATCGATGCCGATAGTAGCATTGCCGACATCATTAAAATTATAACCCAAGTTGAAGCCAAACGAGGATTGACCTTGCTGCGTCTGTGCATATGCACCTATACTAAACAGCGTCAACATCAACATAACAATTAATTTTTTCATACTTTTCTTATTTAGTACAACAATATCTATCGCCAAATATAGTATTTTTCCTTAACAAAAGCATATTACTTTACTTTTAATTTATCACCTGCACTTTTTACAATGCTACGATAATAGTCTTCATCATAGCCAGGGAAATCCGGATATTCGGATAATCCGTAACCATTCTGCTTAAAATGTCCGTTTTCTTCCTTCTTCACGTTACCATCCATATATTTGACTAACAAGTATTCTCCTAATTTCTTCCAACGGGCTGTTGCCTGGTCGGCAGTAGTAGAACTAAACCAGGTCAGGAACTTGACCGCTTCCGCCGGATTCTTGGCATACAGTTCCGATGCAGCCTTATCGACAGCCGGAATTGTCTGTTGATAGCTGTTCTCCAACTCCTGCTGAACAAGACGGATATCCTGAATCATATAACTATATTTGCCATACGCCATATTAGCCACCCAGTTATGAATCCAGAAAGCGGATGTCCAAGAAAAATTCATCATATCACCGTTTCCGACACGATAACATTCGGGAGAAGCTGTCACCGAACAATAGATCGGCGTAAAGACAGCCATGTCTGCATCATCCACACCGAACCAAAGAATACCACCGACGGCATCCGGTAGCCAATTACGCATCTGAGGAACAATCACAAAACCGGTCTGCTGCGTAGCAATCGCACGCTCGTTCGTATATTCCTGACCGTCCACTTCGAAAGTCATCGGACGCCAACGATACGGAACTTTGTAAGGACCTGCACCGGCATCCTTCGTCATATCTAAATCAGTTCCTTCGAAATGGTCGCGCATACCGTTCTGCACATCCCGAACGGATAACAAACGATCAGGCTTGACATACAAAGGCATAGGCTTCTTCATTACATCGCCCTTAATCAGATCCATATATTGATCCATCGATTTATCATATTTGCGAAAGAAAGACCACACACGGGCTTCACAACCACGCAGAGCACTGAAATCATACGGGCAATAGGCTTTCTGGAAACTAAAATCCTTATCCCTGCCACTGAAATATCCCTTTTCACGAGCAAAAGAGACAACATCCGGTGAATAAATGCAGTTCTCCTTATCATCAAACGGGATCTGCTGAATACGAGATTGATTGGCATGAGCCGAAATACAATCGTCCGGAATGCGAATAGCAACCCAGACAGCTCCTTTATTACCCGGACCTTTACCGATCATTTCCATCACCCAAGCTTCGTTCTTATCAGCAATAGAGAACGTTTCTCCACTGCTATAGTAGCCATAATCCTTCACCAGGTCAGTCATAATCCGAATAGCCTCCCGCGCCGTTTTGGAACGTTGCAAAGTGACATAAATCAGACTGCCGTAATCCATGATACCGGTCGTGTCAACTAGTTCGGGACGCCCCCCGAAAGTGCTTTCCGTAATCGCAACTTGATGTTCATTCATATTACCAACTACAGAATAGGTCTGTTCAACCTGTGGAATCTGTCCTAACGGTTTATGGGTGTCCCACTCGATGATATCCAACATCGCCCCTTTCGGCCAAGTCGCAGCCGGCCAGCGATACAGTTCACCATATAACGTATGCGAATCTGCCGCATAACTGATCATAACAGAGCCGTCAACCGAAGCTTTCTTTCCCACCAGTAGACCTGTACATGCAAAGGCTTCCATTCCGGAAAGCATAATAGCACAGGTTACCATCAAAATCCATGTTTTTCCCATATAAATAAAGTTTATGCAAATAATAACATATATACGCCGGCACCGCAGCAATAGCCGATCAACGCCAAAATTGAAAATCGTTTGGTATAATACATAAAATCGATCTTTTCCAATCCCATTACCGTTACACCTGTTGCAGAACCGATAATCAAGATACTACCGCCAGTCACGGCACAGTAGGCAAGGAATGTCCAGAAACCTCCGTCCGATACAAAGAACTGAGCATAAGGAGTCAGATTGGCCGCATCCGGTACAATCGGATACATACCCATTGTTGCCGCAACCAAAGCTACGTTGTCCACACAGGAAGACAAAACACCGATCACAAAGCTGATCAGATAAGGTTCATGTACATGCTTATCCAGAAAAGCAGACATCAACCCTAACTGGCCGGAGGTTTCCAAAGCCCCTACCGCCATCAGGATACCCAAAAAGAAAAAGATCGTCGCTAGGTCGATGTTCGGAAGTAACTGAGAAATACGTAACTTATTAGATTCGTGCATATGCAGTTTGCTATACATGATATCCGTATAAAACCACAGGACCACCAAGCCCAACAAAACACCTAAGAAAGGTGGAAGGTCTGTCACCATCTGAAAGACCGGAACCAAAGCCAACGAAAGTACACCAATCACAAAGATCACCCGACGCGAATGATTCGGTATTTCCGGTGCATATTCGTCTGCCATTTCTTCCTCGCTCATCACACGTAAAGTCGCATCTTTCTTAAACAACCAAAAATTAGCAATCGTCAGAGGCACAAGCAAGTTTATCAATGCCGGAAAGAATACATGCGAAATCTGGTGCATAGCCGTGACGTTCTTGCCCACCCAAAGCAAAATGGTCGTCACGTCACCAATCGGAGACCATGAACCACCTGCATTCGCAGCAATAATCACCATACAAGCATATTTTAAACGATCTGTCCGGTCCGGAACCAGTTTCCGTAACACGGCCATAATCACGATAGCAGCAGCCAAGTTATCCAACAAGGCAGAAAAGAAAAAAGCGGCAAAACTTATATACCACAATAATTTCCTTTTATTGGCAGTACGGATATATCCGGTAACAGCCCGGAAACCACCATGCTTATCCACGATATCGACAATCAGCATGGAGCACATAACAAAGAAAAGCGTTTCGGATACATTCCCTAAATGATAAACAATCGAACGGTTTGTAATAAATGTAATAAACTGATCTTTCAGAGGAGCATTTGCCATTTCCGGGTTTTGGGTCAGAAACTCTTGAAACAAAGGACTGGAGCGTTCGACAAAAATATCATAGGCGTCAAACATCAATATCATCCACAGTGATATTGCCATAAACAGAGCTATCGCAGCTTTATTTATCTTTATCTTATCTTCCAGCGCGATTGCAAGAATCCCTAAAACAAAGATGACAGGCATTAAAATAAACATAGTACAATATATTTAAACTTATTATCAAATCACAAAAGAAAGAATTTTTCATTCCAAGCTCTTGCATACCAAAAAGCATTATAAATTTTAGTTAAACAAAAGAATAGTCTGAAAAGACCCCTCCTTTCGTTTTTATTATATAGAATACAGATATTCTATTTCTTCCGACCAAATAGACTCATCCGGTGTTTCCAGAATTAAAGGAATGTTATCAAACCGGGGATCATCCATCAGCATCTTAAATGTAGTCAATCCCATCACTCCTTTCCCAATACTATCATGGCGATCCACACGGGTAGCCAGATCTTTTTTGGAATCGTTTATATGCATGCCACGCAAATAAGAAAAACCTATTACCTCGTCAAAATGTCGGAATGTCTCCGTAAAACCTTCGACAGTCTTGATATCATAACCCGCAGCCAATGTATGAGCAGTATCTATACAAACTCCGACACGGGATTTATCTTCCACTTTATCGATAATGTAAGCAAGTTGCTCAAAAGTATATCCCAGATTGGTTCCCTGTCCGGCTGTATTTTCTAATACGGCACATACACCCGAAGTCTGATCCAATGCCCAATTAACCGAATTAGCTATGCGCGTCAGACAGTCCTCCACCTCCATCTGGTTCAAATGACTTCCAGGATGGAAATTCAAACGATTCAATCCCAGCTGCTCACAACGTTGCATTTCATCCAAGAAAGCATCCCGTGACTTCTGCAAACCTTCTGCTTCCGGATGTCCCAGATTGATCAGATAACTGTCATGCGGAAGAATATATTCTGCCGCATAACCAAATTCCTCACAACGCTCTCTGAAAAGAGAAATACTCTTTTTTGTCAGCGGAGAAGATTTCCATTGACGCTGATTACGGGTAAACAAAGCAAATGCCTTCGCCCCAATCGCATTCGCATTCACTGGAGCATTCTCAACTCCACCCGATGCCGACACATGTGCTCCAATATACTTCATTATGTTATTTATGTTTTATTGTTTATTCACCTTCTGCTTTGCATCCTGCAAAATGAAATTTTTCTGTCGCCTGTTCTTGTGTAACTATAAAATAGACCAAGTCGGCACGCGTACATAACTCATCTTGTGAATTATAGATCTCCGTTTCAATAAAGATTGCATTTCGTTTACGGTCTTTGATACGCCCCCTGATTGTCAGCCTGGGCTCACAAGTAGAAAGACTTTTCAGAAAGCGGGCATCCAAGCGTGAGGTCATTCCTGAAGTCTGTAACTTCCTAAGCACTACCCAACCTGCCAATTCGTCCATCAATGTTGTCAGGATTCCACCATGCAACGTATTCAACCACCCCTGATAATGAGCTTCCGGCTCCCAATAAGCTACAATATCGTCGCCATCCTCATAAAACTCCATATGAAGTCCCATCGGATTGCTCGGGGCACAGCCAAAACACATATATCCATCCAATCCTTCCCAGGGATTAATAATCTTTTTCATATTTGATAATTTTTACCACAGCCCTATTAATTTACAAAGGTAACACAAAAAGCAGAAATAAGGTTTATTAAAATAGCGCCGCAACAAAGCTGTAAATAAAATAGCCGCAAACCGACACTTTCACCACCACACTGAACAGAAAACCGACAAAAGCCCCTAACCCGGCTTTAAAAGCCTCGGCAGACTTCTTCCCTCCAAACAATTCGCCAATTACGGCTCCTGCAAACGGACCGATCAACACACCCCAGGGTGGAAAGACGAAAAGACCGGCGATCGTCCCGATCATACATCCCCGATTCCCCCATTTACCGCCTCCACTGTATTTTGTGCCCAACATGGGCGTCACATAATCCATCACCTGGACAATAATGACCAAAAAAGCCCATAAAATCAAATGTGTAGTACTGAAATGGATTTTGTCCGTAAAGTGCAAAAGCAACAAACCCACATAAGAAACAGGCGGACCGGGTAATACAGGCAAAAAACAACCTGCCAGCCCGGCCAGCAAACAAAGTACCCCCAAAATAATAAGAAAGATATCCATATAGTTATATTTTAGCTGTATAAGTATTCATATGCAATAATACGAAAAAACACGAAAACAGTAAAATATAAATCCGAATCGTTTTCCTCTCAGTGCTGCCTCACCCACCATAAACAGGGACAGGTTGGCGGTGAACACTTCATCCTTTTTAACAGTCGCATTATCCGTATCTAACGAAAGAGAAGATTTTCTTTTGCATCAGGGGCATGCAGGAAAACGGCACCAACTATCGGGCAACTATTCAACTCTTTACAGTCGCCACAAGTATTCAATCCTTTTTTATTTACTCATTTACGGATTTCGCAATAATCGCTACAATAGGCAAATTTAGCACCGTCTGCCCGACATCCCATACAATTTATGGTTGCAGCCGTAATCTCGGGTGCGTTGTTCATCTCACTCCACTTCCGGGCAGTCTTTTCTCTTAATTCATTGTCATTTCCGACTGTGGCTATGCGAGCATCACAACCTTCACAATCCAACCCGCAACATGCAATCAATTGTTTCATCGTCTGTTATAATCCTTTAACCATTCCAAAAACACTACTATAATAAAGGAGGTGTGACAAAATTCATAATATGGCACACCTCCTTTTCAATATTTCTTTTATCAGAGTAAGTCAGAAGCTAATTCGGACAATTGACTACGTTCTCCTTTGATCAGATTGATGTGAGCAAACAATTCTTGCCCTTTCATTTTATCAACCATATAAGCGAGACCATTACTCTGTGCATCCAGATAAGGAGAGTCTATCTGCTGGATATCCCCGGTAAATACCATTTTCGTTCCCTCTCCTGCACGGGTGATAATCGTTTTAATCTCATGCGGAGTCAGGTTCTGCGCCTCATCGATAATACAGAACGTTTCCGAAAGACTTCGACCGCGGATGAAAGCCAATGCTTCAATCACAAGTTGCCCGTTCTTTTGCAAATCATCTATTTTACGAGCATCTGATCCACCGGGTGCAAACTGTCCCTTAATAACATTCAGATTATCAAACAAGGGCTGCATATAAGGAGCCACCTTCTGCTTCTCATCGCCAGGCAAGAATCCTAAATCCTTATTTGCCAAAGCAACAATAGGACGTGCCAGCAGAATCTGTTTATAAACATTCGCCTGTTTTAATGCAGAAGCCAAAGCCAGCAAGGTTTTACCGGTTCCGGCCTTTCCTGTCAACCCGATAAGTTTTACATCCGGATCATTCAGCACCTCAAAAGCAAAACTCTGCTCCGCATTGCGAGGCTGAATACCATAATTGCTGGCTTTTTCCACTTTTTTGAATTTATTGGTGAACGGATTATAACGGGCCAGGACAGAATTACGCACACTCTTTAAAATAAAACATTCGTTCGGCTCCAGCTTCGACTTTATATCGAACAGATCAGCATCGATGCCATCAGGAGATGCATACATCTTATCAATCAAATCCGGATCTATATTCTCGTAAATGTCTTGTGCACGTTTGAAAATATCGACATTAATAACCTTGTCGGTTATATAATCTTCCACTTCGATACCCAACGAACGCGCCTTCATACGCAGGTTCACATCCTTTGTCACCAGAATGGTTTTCACCTTCCGGTCTTTTTCAGACTCAGCAACCGACAGCGTACACGACAGAATACGATGATCTGCGGTTTTTTCCGGAAACGACTGGTAAATTTTCTCCTGATACTTGTCCCCGGTCACCACATGCAAAGTGCCTTTGCCAGGTCCCAGTGAAGCTCCTTTCAAAAAGAGGTCATTGCTGGTCAACGTATCTAACTCGCGTACAAACTCACGGGCATTGTAGTTGATCTGGTCGCTCCCCTTTTTAAACTTATCCAACTCTTCCAACACGACGATCGGAAGATAAATATCATTCTCCTGAAAGTTCTCAATACACTTGTAGTCGTGCAATATGACATTCGTGTCAAGCACAAAATTCTTCTTTGCTCCCATGATCTTTCGATTTAATGATTATGCCTCTAAGATAGAAATATTTCCGAGATATTATCCCTCGAAAGCCAAGAATATATCAAATAGACCAATTAATTCAACTTTTTTACAAAAACCAAAGATCACGCCCCGCTTTATTTATGTATTTTTGCTTTTCAAATGTCCAAATTAAATTCATGAAAAAATACAAACTTATCACATACATGTTGCTGTTTGCCGGATGCTTGTCGGCGCAAGATAATTTGTCAGCATTGCTTCCTATGCCGAACCAAGTCAAACAAATCGAAAGTAAGAAAGATTTCATCATAAGCGGAAAGACGACCATACAAACGAATCTGCCGGAGGATGCTTTTTGCATTGCAGAGTTAAAAGACATCTTGCGACAAAGAACAGGGAAAACACCAACTCTATCCTCTTCCGGATCCGGCAGTTCCGTCATTCGCCTCATACTGGATCCTTCAGTCAAAGGAGATGGACATTACCTGTTATCCGTATCCGAGAAAACAGTTTCCATAAAAGGGGCAACACAGGGTTCCATTCTGTACGGACTTATGACCTTAGATCAGATTCTGTTAGGAGATGTATGCCGGACTCTATCGGGAAAGATTGCACCAATCGAAATCGACGATCAACCCCGTTTCAGCTACCGTTCATTGATGAGTGAGGAAAAGATTCTTGTTTCTGGAACAAATTTCTTCACTCAAGCGGATAATTTCCGAAATCGGCTCAACAAACTGATGGTTACTTTTGAAAACTTAATGAATATTCCTACTTTTACAACCGGATTTTGAGAAACCAGTATCAACAAATACATTAAAATTAAACACATAACAAATTTATGAAAAAGATTTTCAGCTTATTGTTAGCGGCCTCCGCGTTTGCGTGCACGCAAGAGAAGGTGGTCGAGATAACCATCAGTAATCCGTCTACCACAGACCGCACAAACGAAATCACCGAAATCACTTCGGACGCCATCACCAAACTGAAGGGTGAGACATTCATCATTTCTGACAATACAGGCTCGCAAGTTCCCTATCAGATAACGTATGACAACAAGATTATTTTTCCTGTCTCCGTCAAGGGGGGTGAAAACGTGACCTACAAGATCACCCCAGGAACACCTGAAGCGTTCAAAACAATTGCCTGCGGTAAACAATATCCCGAACGAGTGGACGATATTGCCTGGGAAAACGACCGTATCGCCTTCCGTACCTACGGTCCGGCCTTGCAAGCTACCGGCGAGAAAGCTTATGGTTGCGATATTTGGGTAAAATGTGTATCCGAACCGATTGTCGACATGCGTTACAAAACCGAACTAGATCCGGAAACAAGAGCTAAGATTGCAGAACTGCGCAAGACCGACCCGAAAGCAGCACAGCAATTGTCCGAATCTGTTTCCTATCATATCGATCATGGTAACGGATTGGATTACTATAAGGTAGGCCCAACATTGGGAGCCGGAACTTCCGCTCTATTAGCAAACGACTCTATCGTCTATCCGTATTGCTACAAAGACTACCAAATTTTAGACAACGGTCCGTTACGTTTCACTGTAAAGCTGGTTTACAATCCTCTGACTGTGAAAGGAAACAATAATGTGATCGAAAACCGCATAATTTCTCTCGATGCAGGTTCCCAAATGAATAAGTTCACAATCACTTACGATAATCTGACCGAAGCGACCCCGGTTGTAACCGGTATCGTTTTGCACGAGCCGAGCAAAGACTATCAGGCCGATGCAGCAAAAGGTTACATTGCCTATGCCGATCCTGCTGATCCCGTAAACGGACAAATTTATGTAGCAGCCGTATTCCCGGAGAAGGTTAACGAAGCTAAAGCTATCACATTCTCCGACAAAGAAAAGGCTGAACGAGGCGCAGACGGCCATGTTTTGGCTTACAGCACCTACACCCCTGGTTGTAGCTATACATATTATAGTGGTGCCGGTTGGAGCAAATGGGGATTTGAAAACTCCAGCAAATGGTTCGATTATGTACAGAAATTCGCGCAAAATCTGAAAGAACCACTGACTGTAACAATAAAATAAATTCAAATCCAAATAAAAAAGTAAAAGGGGACATCAAAATTGAAGTGCCCCCTTTTCTTTTATTTCGCCTATATTTTCTTAAGCCAGATCAGCCATTTCGGGATCAATATAAATGAAATATCCGCTCCATCATCCGCCATTTCTCGGCAGATGTTGCACCCGGGCGGGCAACCTGAAAGATGGACATATACGTTTCCCACTCCTCCTGGCGAGGCAAAGTAGCCAACCGTGCAAAAGCCTCGTCCCAATCAAAATCGAACGGAGTCTCCACGATCATAAAAAGACGGTTATCCAAGATATAAATCTCCATTTCTAAAATACCGACACTCCGTATACCTTGCAGAATCTCCGGCCATGCTTCGTTCTCCGTATGCCGTTTCCGATATTCAGAGATCAGTTCGGGATCATCTTTCAGATCCAATGTCTGGCAATACCGCTTTGTTGGTATACCATATTCTTTCATCTTATATCCTGTCTGTTTCATCTTCTAATATCTGATTATAAGATTATTTAAGACCTCTGTTCTTCAATAAAGGCTCCGTGTCCGGTTCCTTACCTCGAAAATTTTTGTACATATCCATACCTTCATCAATACCGCCCGGAGACAAAACGTATGTACGAAATTTGGCGGCCACTTCGGGACTGAAGATGTCCCCCGTTTCTTTAAACGCCTCGAAAGCATCACAATCCAGCACTTCCGCCCAAATGTAGCTGTAGTAGCCAGCTGTATAACCACCTTCCATCGTATGACCGAAATATGTGCCCCAATAACGAGGAGCAATCTGCTTCAACAAACCTCGACCATACATAGCATCTAATTCAAACTTTTCTATATTCAAATCCACCGGAACCTCTTTCAGAACATGATAGTCCATATCCAACAAAGAAGAAGCCACATATTCAGTTGTCGCAAAACCTTGTCCATATCTACCACTCTTCACTATTTTATCGACAATAGCCTGCGGGATCACTTCGCCTGTTTCATGATGCTTGGCATAAACTTTCAAGACTTCCGGTTCGAACACCCAATGCTCCATTATCTGCGAAGGAAGTTCAACGAAATCACGGGGAACACCAGCCACTCCATTATAATGGACATCAGCAAAAAGTCCGTTCAAAGCATGTCCGAACTCGTGGAAAACAGTTTCAGCCTCGTCAACACTCAACAAGGCAGGCTGTCCATCTGCCGGTTTACAGAAATTAAACACAGTCGTCACTACCGGAGTTATGCGCTTACCATCCTTATACGTTTGGTCGCGATAACCACCACACCATGCTCCACCACTCTTTCCCGGACGAGTAAAGAAGTCCATATAAAGTACACCTAAAGATGTACCATCCTTGTCCTTACATTCGAAAACCTGGGCATCCGGATCGGGAAGCGGCATGTCCTGCAACGAAGTAAAAGTGATGCCATACAGTTTGTTCGCCACATAGAAAGCACCTTCCCGGACATTGTTAAGCTCCAAGTATGGACGAACTTCGTTTTCGTCCAAGTCAAATTTCGCTTTCTTGGCTTTTTCGAAATAATAACGCCAATCCCAGGCTTCCGCTTCGAAGTTTCCACCTTCTTTCTTAATCTCGGCATTGATATCCGCCAGCTCTTCCTTCGCTTTTACAAGAGCGGGAATCCAGATCTTGTTCAACAAATCGTATACATTCTTTTCATTCTTCGCCATGTTTTCTTCCAACACGTATGCGGCAAAGTCTTCATAGCCCAATAATTTGGCTTTTTCCAAACGGGCGACAACCAACTTCTTGATTACATTCTTGTTGTCGTTTGCATTATTGTTATTGCCACGACAAACATAGGCTTTATAGATTTTCTCACGCAAAGCACGATTGTCGGCATATTGCAGGAAAGGCATCACACTCGGATTATGCAATGTGAAAACCCACTTTCCATCCAGTCCGGCCTCTTTAGCTGTAGTAGCGGCGGCGGCAATCAATGTTTCAGGCAGACCGGACAAGTCTTCTTTCTTATCGACCACGAGCTGGAAAGCATTCGTCTCCTTTAACGAATTTTGTCCGAAAGTCAGTTCTAACATGGAAATCTGTTCGTTCAGTTTACGAAGCTCCGCCTGTTCGTCGGCATCTAAGTTAGCACCGCCCCGGACAAACCCTTTATAAGTTTCTTCAAGCAGTTTCTTCTGCTCCTTATCCAAGTTCAACTTCGCCTGATTCTCATATACAGACTTCACACGGGCAAAAAGTTTCGGATTCAGGCTAATATCGTCACTATGTTTGGAGAGCAACGGTGAAAGTTCCTGTTCAAGAGCCTGAATCTCGTCGTTTGTGTTGACACTCGCCTGACCGCTGAAGGCATAAGCGACCTTCATAAGCAATTCTCCACTACGGTCCAGTGCAACAATCGTATTCTCAAAAGTAGCTTTGTCCGGATTGTTTACGATCGCCTCTACTTCTGCTGTTTGTTCCTCCATTCCTTTTAGGAAAGCCGGTTTGTAATGTTCTACTTTGATTTGCTCAAAAGGAGGAACGCCGAACGGTGTCGTGTACTCGGTAAAGAATGGATTCACGGCGGAAGTATCAACTCCATCACTCTTCTTTGATGAATTGCATGCCCCTAAAACAACTGCAAGTCCAGCAGCCATAAGTGTTTTATTCATGTTTGTAATTATTATTTGTTCTTGGTGTAAAGGTATGAATTAAACTAAGAGCCTGTTTAAATTTCCCCGAAATAAATTTTGCATAGCCTTCATCGGCCAGCTTTATCCTATCATTAGGATTAATTTGAAAAACAACTGTCATACTATCACTAATTTCCTTTTATCAATTGAATATCAA